>CANIRI010000007.1 GCA_947469815.1 Comamonadaceae bacterium
AAGCTCGCCGCCGGATGGCTGATCGACGCCTGCGGCTGGCGCGGCAAGTCCATTGGTCAGGCGGGGGTCTATGAAAAACAGGCGCTGGTCCTGGTCAACCGGGGGCAGGGCGCAGGCGGGGCCACCGGCGGCGAAGTCATGACCCTGGCCGGCGCGATCCAGACCAGCGTCTACGAACGTTTCGGCCTGATGCTGCAGACCGAACCCGTCGTGCTCTGAAGTTGCCCGGATGGGCTATGCCATACAGTCGGGGCATGAAAAATATATTTGTATTGGGTGGCACAGGCTTTGTGGGTGCCCACGTGTGCGAGCAGTTGGTGCGTGCCGGCTGGCAGATCACCGTGCCAACCCGGCGCAGGGTGAATGCCCAGGCCATCCAACATCTCCCGGGTCTCACCGTGCTCGAGCTCGATGTACACGACGAAGCAGCCCTGACCCGCGCCATGGCCGGCCATTCTGCCGTCATCAATTTGGTGGCGATCCTGCACGGTGATGCGGCCACTTTCGCCAAGATCCATGTGCATCTGGTCGAAAAGATCGCCCGGGCCTGCTTGGCAAACGGCGTGGCACAACTGGTTCATGTGAGCGCATTGGGCGCGGACTCGGCCCGCATGACCACCGCCCCTTCCTACTACTTGCGCAGCAAAAGTGCTGCGGAGGCCGTTCTCGTGCAGGTGGCCTCTGCGTCCGACGCGCTGCGCGTGTCGCTGCTGCGACCCAGCGTCATTTTTGGCGCGAACGACCAGTTCATGAATGTCTTTGCCAAATTGCAGGCTGTCTTTCCGTTCATTCCGCTGGCGGGGGCTGACGCGCGGTTTCAGCCGGTGTGGGTGTGTGACGTGGCGCAGGCCATTGTCCGGGTACTGGCTCTACCGCCGGGCGGGGGTTCCGTGCATACCTGGGAGTTGGTGGGACCGGACGTGATGCGCTTGCGCGACCTCGTGCACATAGCGGGTGCTCTCAGCGGAGCAGGGGCGGGAAAAGGGCGTCCGATTTTTGGTTTGCCCATGTGGGCGGCGCGCATCCAGGCATTTTTCATGGAACTGGCACCCGGCGCGCCTTTGATGAGCCGCGACAACCTGGACTCCATGTTGGTGGACAACGTGGCCACCGCAGGCATGCCCGGCTTGGCGCAATTGGGCATCACCGCAGCGGCTATTGAGCCCGTGGCCCGTGGCTACCTCAGCCGCTAGTCAGAAGCCTTGGCGTCAAATCCCAGCATATCCATGCCCTGGCCGTTTTCTAGCAGCCCGGACCGCGCATAGATTCCCAGCTTGGCACGGGTGTCTGTGATGTCCAGGTTGCGCATCGTGAGTTGACCAATGCGGTCTGCCGGAGAAAAGGCCGATGCCCCTTTTTCCATGGTCAGGCGCTCCGGGTGGTAGCTCAGGTTGGGGGATTCGGTATTCAGCAGTGAATAGTCGTTGCCCCGGCGCAGCTCCAGCGTCACCTCACCGGTAATCGCCCGCGCCACCCAGCGCTGCGCTGCTTCGCGCAGCATGATGGCCTGCGGATCAAACCAACGGCCCTGGTACAGCAGACGACCCAGCTTGCGGCCGTTGTCACGGTACTGTTCGATGGTGTCTTCGTTGTGGATGCCGGTAATCAGCCTCTCGTAAGCGATGAACAGCAGCGCCAGGCCGGGAGCTTCGTAAATGCCTCTGCTCTTGGCCTCGATGATCCGGTTCTCGATCTGGTCGCTCATGCCCAAGCCATGGCGCCCGCCGATGCGGTTGGCTTCTAACACCAGCGCCGCCAGGTCCGGGTATTCGACCCCATTGAGCGCCACCGGGCGACCCTCTTCAAAACGCACCCGAACGGTTTCGCGTGCCACCGCCACCTCGTCGCGCCAGAAGGCCACGCCCATGATGGGGTTCACGATGGTGATCCCGGTGTTCAGATGCTCCAGGTCTTTGGCTTCGTGGGTCGCGCCCAGCATGTTGGAGTCGGTGGAATATGCCTTTTCCGCCGGCATCTTGTAGCCAAAACCCGCTTGCGTCATGAAGGCCGACATTTCGGCGCGGCCGCCCAGCTCGTCGATGAATGCCTGATCCAACCAGGGCTTGTAAATGCGCAGCACGGGGTTGGTCAAAAGGCCGTAGCGGTAAAAGCGCTCAATGTCATTGCCCTTGTAGGTGCTGCCATCGCCCCAGATATGCACATCGTCCTCGCGCATCGCCGCCACCAGCATGGTGCCGGTTACCGCACGGCCGATGGGCGTGGTGTTGAAGTAGGTCACGCCTGCGGTCGAGATATGGAATGCGCCGCTTTGCAGCGCGGCAATACCCTCGGCGGCGAGTTGGCTGCGGCAGTCGATCAGACGCGCTTTTTCCGCACCGTATTCCATGGCTTTGCGCGGAATATCGTCGTAATCGGATTCGTCGGGCTGGCCCAGATTGGCGGTGTAGGCATATGGCACCGCGCCCTTGTTGCGCATCCAGTGCAGGGCGGCGCTGGTGTCAAGGCCGCCCGAGAAGGCAATGCCGACTTTCTGGCCAACGGGAATATTTTGGAGGATGGTGGACATGGGAAAAGAGCGGGTGCGCCGGGTAGGGCTTATTCGTAATGGCAGATGTAGTGGTAAGCCTCGGCGACGCGAATCTCAAAGCGCGTATTGCCCGGAACGCTGAATTTTTGTCCGGCGGTAGACGTTTGCCATTCGGTGCTTCCTGGCAGGCGGTATTCACACGCACCTGCGACACATTCCATGGTTTCTGGCGCGGCCGTTCCAAACACCAGGCTGGACGCCAGCACGACGCCCACCGATTTTTTGCTGCCATCGGCCATGATCAGCGCGTGGCTGACGCATTTGCCGTCAAAGTACACATTGGCGGCAGTGGAAACAGTGGCGGCGCTCAGGTGGGTAGTGATCATGGGTCGGGGTGTAAAAAATGACCGTGCCGGTCGGGTAGGGCTGAAGGGCGAGATTTTAGGTCAGCGCCTGAGCCAGGGCTGCCTCGAAGGCATCGGGCTGCCAACCGACAGTCAGCGCCGCTCCACCCCAATCAATCACGGGGCGCTTGATCAGGCTGGTATGCACTTGCATGAGCGCGCAGGCGCTGGCCACATCCACTGCGCGGGCTTGCTCGGCCGCGTCCAGCTTGCGCCAGGTTTGTCCCTGCCGGTTGAGTACGCGCTCCCAGCCTGCTAAAGCGGCCCAGTGCGCAAGCAAGTCCGGCGACACCCCTTGTTTTTTGAAGTCATGGAAAACATAAGCAACGTGGTGTGCGGCCAGCCAGTCGAGGGCCTTTTTGACCGAGTCGCAGTTGGGGATGCCATAGACGGTAACCATGGGTTGGATGATGCCACGCTGGGCGACAATCCCCAGGCTTATGAAAACCCACACTGAATGGCTCGCGCATTGCGAGCGCTTACACCCCCACACCATCGACATGGGCTTGGAGCGGGTCCGCACCGTGGCCGATCGCATGGGCCTGACCATGCCGTGCCCGGTGATCACCGTGGCCGGCACCAACGGCAAGGGCTCCACCGTGGCCATGCTCGAATCGATTTTGTGCGCCGCCGGTTACCGCACCGGCGTCTACACCTCGCCGCATCTGGTGCACTTTGAAGAGCGCATGCGTATAGACGGTGAAGCCGCTTCAGCCGCGCAGTTTGTGCCGGGCATGGAAGCGGTGGAGCTGGCCCGCGCCCCCGGCGGCGACGTGGAGGCCGTGTCGCTCACCTATTTTGAATTCACCACGCTGGCGGTTTTGTGGGTGCTGGCGCGCAGCGGCTTGGACGTGGTCATTCTCGAGGTGGGGTTGGGCGGGCGGCTCGACGCCGTCAACATCGTCGATCCCGACTGCGCGGTCATCACCAGCATCGACCTGGACCATATGGAGCTGCTGGGCCCCGACCGCGAGGCCATAGGCCGCGAGAAGGCCGGCATCATGCGCGCGGGGCGACCGGTGGTGGTCAGCGATCCGGTCCCTCCGGCCACTGTGCTGGCCCACGCCGCCGCCCTGGGCGCGGATCTGTGGCGCGCGGGCGTCGACTTTGCTGTCGAGGGTGACAGGCAACAGTGGGGCTGGTCCGGCCGGGGCCGGCGCTACAGCGGACTCGCGTACCCGGCGCTGCGCGGCGCCAACCAGTTGGTGAACGCAGCGGGCGTCCTCGCGGCATTGAGCGCGCTGCGCGAGGTGCTGCCGGTTACGGCCCAGGCCGTGCGCAGCGGGCTGGCCACGGTGGAGTTGCCCGGGCGCTTTCAAATTGTTCCCGGGCAACCCGCTTTGGTGCTGGATGTGGCGCACAACGGGCATGCCGCAGCCGCTTTGGCCGCCAACCTGGACGCCATGGGCTATTTCCCCGCCACCCACGCGGTTTTCGGCGCGATGGCCGACAAAGAGCTGGTCTCTATCTGGGCGCGCATGCATCCGCTGGTGGACCATTGGTATTTCACCGACCTGCCCACGCCGCGCGCGGCCACCGGTACCGCTTTGCAAGCGCAGTGGCAGGCCCATCAAAAATCCCCTGCGGGGACAGGCCCCACACGTGCCGTAACGCGGACGTCCCAGGCCTTTTCTGACCCCACTGCCGCCCTGTCTGCAGCCCTCGCCGCAGCAGACCCCGCTGATAGAATTGTGGTGTTCGGATCGTTCTATACGGTCGGCGGCGTCCTCCAGCAGGGATTACCACAACGCGCAGCACCGCATCTGGCACCCTAAACTTCCTTCTCCCTATGGCTTTCTTCAAGTTCCGCTCCAGTGACTCCGAGGCGCAGCCACCCGCGTCTGCGGGCGAAAGCCTGGACCTTCTGCGCCAGCGTGCGCGGCAACGCCTGGTGGGCGCGGCAGCCCTGGTTCTGGCTGGCGTGATCGGCTTTCCTTTGGTTTTTGACACCCAGCCGCGCCCGGTTGCGCTGGATATACCCATTGATATTCCCGATAAAGACAAGGGTAAGCCGGTGCTGATCTCTCCCCCTACCTTGGCACCCGCTGATGTGGTCCTGGCCCCCGGCCCAGCCGAGCCTGCGGCAGTTGTCCCTCCAGCCGCTGCCAAAGAAGCCGCGATCGATACGGAAGTTGTCCTGTCCACGTCGAAGCCTGTTGACAAGACTGTGGATAAACCGCAGGACAAGCCTGGGGATAACGCCGCTGATACGACCCAGTCCACAGCGGACGAAGCCAAAAAAACGCGCGCCCTGCTGGAGGCCGCGGCGGCGTCCACCGGCGCGCGGTTTGTCGTGCAGGCTGGTGCGTTCGCGGACGCCGCTGCAGCCAAGGACGCCCGCGCCAAACTCGAGCGCGCCGGCATGAAAACCTATACCCACGTGGCCGACACCAAAGACGGCAAGCGAACCCGGGTCCGGGTGGGCCCGGTCGCGTCGCTGGCTGAGGCTGACAAATTGGCCGAGCGGATCAAAAAACTGGATCTGCCCGCTCAGGTGCTGGCACTCTGAGTTTGCGCGTACCGGCTATGGCGAATACCGATTGGATATTTCTCGCCATTCTGGGTTTGTCTACCGTGTGGGGCTTGTGGCGCGGCTTGGCCTCGGAGTTGCTGGGCTTGTTGAGCTGGGTTGCGGCTTTCGTGCTGGCACAGTGGTTTGGTGAGACGGCAGGCGGCTGGTTGCCCCTGGCGGGTGCGCCGGAGCTGCTGCGTTTTTCTGCGGGGTTTGTACTGGTTTTTGTGCTGGCTGTCGTAGCCGGCTCCGTGCTCGCATTTGTGCTCAAAAGTGCCTTGTCGGCAGCTGGGCTGGGTCCGGCGGACCGCGCGCTGGGGGCGGTTTTTGGAGCCGGTCGGGGCATGCTGCTGCTGCTGGTGATCAGCGCCGTGGTCGCCATGACGCCTTGGCGCGACGACCCTGCTTGGTCAGATTCCGAGGCTGCGGCTGTGGCAGACACCATATTGCGCGGCCTCAAGCCCTGGCTGGCGCCCGGGTTTTCCAAATACCTGCCCGCATCCCTGCAGGCGGGTTGAATAAAAAGAAGCGAGTTGCAAAGATGTGCGGAATCGTCGGCGTTGTCAGCAACGCACCCGTGAACCAGCTGATCTATGACGCCTTGCTGCTTTTGCAGCACCGGGGCCAGGACGCGGCGGGCATCGTCACCCAGCAGGAAGAAAAATTCTTCATGCACAAGGCCAAGGGCATGGTCAAAGACGTGTTCCGCACCCGCAATATGCGGGCGCTGCCGGGCAATTGCGGTTTGGGTCAGGTGCGCTACCCGACGGCGGGCAACGCTTTCAGTGAAGAAGAGGCGCAGCCTTTTTACGTCAACGCGCCCTTTGGCATCGTGCTGGTCCACAACGGCAACCTGACCAACGCCCATGCGCTCAAAGCCGAGCTCTCCACCGTGGACCACCGCCACATCAACACCGATAGCGATTCCGAAGTGCTGCTCAACGTGCTGGCGCATGAACTCGAGCACACCACCCGGGGGCATGCGCTGGATGTGCAGGCCGTGTTCACGGCGGTGCGCAAGGTGCACCGCCGCGTCAAGGGCTCTTACGCCGTGATTGCTTTGATCGCAGGGCAGGGCGTGCTGGCGTTTCGCGATCCCTATGGCATCCGCCCTTTGTGCATAGGCAGTGGCCCGGGCACGGTGGTATTGGCCAGTGAGTCGGTGGCCCTGGAAGGTACCGGTCACACGCTGGAGCGCAACGTGGAACCCGGCGAGGCGGTTTTTATCGATCTGGCGGGCACGATCCACGCCCAGCAGTGCGCCGACGCACCGCAGCTCAAGCCCTGTATTTTTGAGTTCGTTTATTTGGCCCGGCCCGATTCGGTGATGGACGGTATTTCGGTTTACCAGGCGCGGTTGAATCTGGGCGAGGCGCTGGCGCGCCGCGTGGTCTCGCAGGTGCCGCCCAGCCAGATTGATGTGGTGATCCCCATCCCCGAGTCCAGCCGCCCCAGCGCCGCACAACTCGCACAGCTCTTGGGCTTGCCCTACCGCGAGGGTTTTGTGAAAAACCGCTATGTGGGTCGCACCTTCATCATGCCGGGGCAGGCGGTACGCAAAAAATCGGTCCGGCAAAAACTCAACGCCATTGCCAGCGAGTTCAAAGGCCGCAACGTGCTCTTGGTGGACGATTCCATCGTGCGCGGCACCACCAGCCAGGAAATCGTGCAAATGGCGCGTGACGCGGGTGCCGCCAAGGTCTATTTGGCCAGCGCCGCGCCGCCGGTGCGCTACCCCAATGTGTATGGCATCGACATGCCCACGGCCTCGGAGCTGGTGGCGTACAACCGCAGCGTCGATGAGGTGCGCGCCATCATCGGCTGCGACGCGCTGATTTACCAAGACGTAGACGCCATGAAAAAAGCCATCGGCGCGCTCAATCCCCGCATCAGCGGATTTGATGCCTCGTGCTTTGATGGGGTGTATGTGACCGGTGACGTGGGCGAGGCCGATATCGCCCGCCTCAACGCCGCGCGGGTGGGTGGCCTGGAGGATGAACAAGACACCTCGCGCCTGGCCCTGCCCAATCTGGTTTCCTGATATTTGAATTGAAAGCCTCCATGCCGTCCAAAGCCCTGCCACCTGGCTTGCACCCCGACACCTTGGCCCAGCGCACCGCCGTCGCACCGAGCCAGTACGGAGAAAATTCCGAAGCCCTGTTTTTGACCAGCGGCTATGTGCAACCCGACGCGGAGACCGCCGCCCGCCGCTTCGCCGGTGAGGAAGACGGCTACACCTATGGCCGGTATGGCAATCCCACGGTGGCCAGCTTTGAGCAGCGGCTGGCCGCGCTGGAAGGCGCGCAGTCGGCCATCGGCACCGCCTCCGGCATGTCGGCCATTTTGATGATGTGCATGGGCCTGCTGCAAGCGGGCGACCACGTGCTGTGCTCGCAATCCATGTTCGGCTCGACCATCAAGCTCATCGGCTCCGACCTGGCAAAGTTTGGCGTGCAGTCCACCTTCGTGTCCCAAACCGATTTGGGCGCTTGGCGCGGCGCGCTGCGTCCCAACACCCGTTTGCTCTTTGTCGAGACGCCGACCAACCCCTTGACCGAGGTCTGCGATATCCAGGCCCTGGCCGATCTGGCGCACAACGCCGGCGCGCTGTTTGCTGTGGACAACTGCTTTGCCACGCCCAGCCTGCAGCTGCCTATGGCCATGGGGGCCGACATCGTCATGCACTCGGGCACGAAATACCTGGACGGCCAGGGCCGGGTTATGGCCGGCGCGCTGTGCGCCAGCGAGGCCATCGTCACCGAGAAGTTTTTGCCCGTGCTGAAAAGCGCGGGCATGTCGCTGGCACCCTTTAATGCATGGGTTGTGCTCAAGGGCCTGGAGACGCTGGACTTGCGCATGCGCGCCCAAAGCGCCAAGGCCCATTTGCTGGCCGCCTGGTTGGAATCTCACCCGGCAGTCGCGCGGGTGTATTACCCCGGGCTGGCCTCGCATCCGCAGCACGCACTGGCCATGCGGCAGATGTCGAACGTGGGCGGTGCGCTGCTGTCCTTTGAGCTCAAAGCCAGCGATGCGCAGCAGGCGCGCCGCCGTGCTTTCCATGTGCTGGATGCGCTGCAAACTTTGTCTTTGTGCACCAACCTGGGCGACACCAAAACCCTGGCTGCCCACCCGGCCAGCACCTCGCATGGCCGCTTGACCGAAGCCCAGCGGTTGGCCGCTGGTATCAGCCAGGGCTTGATACGCGTATCCGTCGGTTTGGAGCATGTGCCCGATATGCAGGCCGATTTGTTGCGCGGCTTGGACACGGCACAGGGTCTGGCATGAGCCGTACCCGCACCCGCACCCGCTTTGCCCCGTCGCCCACGGGCTTTATCCACCTAGGCAATATCCGCTCCGCGCTCTATCCCTGGGCCTTCGCCCGGGCCACGGGCGGCGACTTTATTTTGCGCATCGAAGACACCGACGAAGACCGCTCCACGCAAGCGGCAGTAGATGTGATTTTGGAAGGCATGCGCTGGCTGGGGCTGGACGTGGATGAAGGCCCGTTCTACCAAATGCAGCGTATCGCCCGCTACAAGCAGGTGCTGCTGGAGTTGCAGGCGGCGGGTTGGGTCTACCCTTGCTACATGCCGGTGGCAGAGCTGGACGCGCTGCGCGAGCGCCAGATGGCCGCCAAAGAAAAACCCCGCTACGACGGCACCTGGCGGCCCGAGCCGGGCAAGGTGTTGCCCCCCGTACCCGCCGGTGTGCAACCGGTGCTGCGCTTCAAAAATCCGCAGGGCGGCAGCGTGGTCTGGGACGACAAAGTCAAGGGCCGTATTGAGATCAGCAACGACGAACTCGACGACTTGGTGATCGCCCGCCCCGCAGCAGCAGGCGAGGCTGTGGGTACGCCCACCTACAACTTTTGCGTCGTGGTTGACGACATCGACATGGCTATCACCCATGTGATCCGGGGCGACGACCACGTCAACAACACCCCGCGCCAGATCAACATCTTCAAGGCCCTGGGCAAAGAGCCGCCGGTGTATGCGCACCTGCCCACGGTGTTGAACGAGCAGGGCGAAAAGCTCAGCAAGCGCAACGGCGCGAAGGCCGTCACCGCCTACGCCGCAGAAGGCTTTTTGCCAGAGGCCATGGTCAATTACCTGGCCCGCTTGGGCTGGAGCCATGGCGATGATGAAATCTTCACCCGCGCGCAATTCATCTCGTGGTTCAACCTCGACCACCTGGGCCGCAGCGCAGCGCAGTTTGACGAAGCCAAGCTGCGCTGGGTCAACGCCCAGCACCTCAAAGCCTTGGACGGCGCCGCGCTTGCGCCCTTGGTTGCGCAGCACCTTCAAGACCGCGGCGTCGCTGCTAACACGCAACTCCCCGCCCTGTGCGATTTGCTCAAAGACCGCTGCGACACCACGCTCGCACTGGCCGATTGGGTGCAAAAGTTCTATGCCAACGTTGCGCCTTCCGCCGAAGACCTCGCCACCCACCTCACGCCCGCCGTGCAACCGGCGCTGCGCAGCCTGGTGGATGCGCTGGGCGAATGCGTGTGGGACAAGGCGGGCATTGCCGCGGCCATCAAGCTGGTGCTGACCCAGCACGCGCTCAAAATGCCGCAGCTCGCCATGCCGGTGCGCGTGGTGCTGCTGGGTACGCCGCAGACACCCGCGCTGGACGCGGTGCTGGCGCTTTTTGATCGTGGCACTGTCTTGGCGCGCCTGCGGTCTTACGCGGATTGACTAGGCTATACTCGCGGGCTTCGGAAACGTCGGCGTGCTGGTCACAAGCAAGCACATCGACACAGGTTTGGGGGTATAGCTCAGCTGGGAGAGCGCTTGCATGGCATGCAAGAGGTCAGCGGTTCGATCCCGCTTACCTCCACCAAGTTTTCGACGATTTTCGGTAACGGAAGTCCCAAGGTTTTGACCCCATCGTCTAGAGGCCTAGGACATCACCCTTTCACGGTGAGTACCGGGGTTCGAATCCCCGTGGGGTCGCCAGATTCATCGCAAGATGATGACAGCAAATAGTAGATAGCGGCAACGCTATCGCTACCAGGAGTGGTAGTTCAGTTGGTTAGAATACCGGCCTGTCACGCCGGGGGTCGCGGGTTCGAGCCCCGTCCACTCCGCCAATTATGAAAAAGCGATGCAAATTTTTGATTTGCATCGCTTTTTTCTTGCGTGTGTTGGTTGTGTTTTTTGGCTTGGTAGCAGTTTTGGTAACGAGTGGCAAGTCGACCCAAAAATGCGACATTCAACGCGCATTGAAGTTTGCTCCAGACCTAGGAGAAGCCTTATGAAAAAGAATGCCCCGCTTAAATTGATCCCCTTCGACGCAGCCAAATACCTGCATGACGATGCCGCTATCGCCGAATACATGGACGCTGTACTTGAGGCTAATGAACCAGCGCTTTTGCTATTGGCCCTAGGCGACGTGGCGCGGGCCAAGGGCATGGCGCAGGTCGCCAAAGACGCGGGCCTGGGACGCGAAAGCCTCTACAAAGCGCTAGCGCCCGGCGCAAAGCCGCGCTTCGAAACAGTCATGAAAGTGGCGCGGGCCCTGGGCCTGAAGTTCACGGTCCACCCGGCCTGAGGTTCCTGCGCACTGGGGATACGCCTGTACGCCCCTGTCGCTCACACCCCCGCAGGCTCGTGCGTCATATCCAAATGCAGCATCGTGCCCGTATACGGGTTGGCACGCGCCACGTCTTCGTCCAGCTCCACACCCAAGCCAGGCGCGGTGGGCGGGATGATGTAGCCGTTTTCCCACTGGATGGGTTTCTTGAGGATCTCGGTGTGGAAGCCTTTCCAGTCCAGGATGCTTTCCTGGATCAGGAAGTTGGGGCTGCAGGTAGCGAGTTGGATGTTGGCTGCGCCCACCACCGGTCCGCAGTATAGGTGCGGCGCGATTTGGACGTGGCAGGCCTCTGCCATGGCGGCGATTTTTTTGCCTTCCAGAATGCCGCCCACGCGGCCCAGGTTCATTTGCAGGATGGCGGCCGCACCTTCTTCCAGCACCCGCTGGAATTCCCATTTGGTGGCCAGGCGTTCGCCGCAGGCCACGGGAATGGTGGTGCCGCGCGCGACCTTGGCCATCTCGCGCTGGTTGTCCGGTGGCACCGGCTCTTCCAGCCACAGCGGGTCATAGGGCTCCAGGCGGCGCGCCAGGCGCAGCGCACCGGCGGCAGTCATCTGGCCGTGGGTGCCGAATAGCAGGTCGGCTTTGCTGCCCACGGCTTCGCGCAGCAGGCGGCAAAAGGTCTCGGAGCGGTCCAGTTCGGTCAGCGACAACTGGCGCCCGTCGTACACGGTGTAGGGGCCGGCAGGATCGAATTTGAGTGCGGTAAAGCCCATGGCTAGGTACTCGGCGGCGCGCTCGGCGGCCAGCACCGGGTCGGCGTACACATTGGTTTTGTCGCCCTCTTTGGGGTAGATGTACGTATAGCTGCGCAGCTTCTCGTGCACCCGACCACCGAGCAGCTTGTAGACGGGTTTGTTGACGTCTTTGCCAACAATGTCCCAGCAGGCCATCTCAATCGCGCTCAGGATGCCCATGGTGCTGATGTCGGGGCGGTGGATGAAGCCGCTGCCGTAGACGCTGCGCCAGATGCGCTCGATGTCATAGGGGTCTTTGCCGACCACGCAGCGCTCCACCACGTCGCGCACCATGTGTTCGACCACATGGGGGTGGTAGGGCAGGTTGTAGACCTCGCCCAGGCCTTCGATGCCCGCGTCGGTCACCAGCTTGATGAACACAAAGTAGCGCCCTCCAAAGCCGGGTGGAGGGTTGCCGACCACAAAGGTCTTGACGTCGGTGATTTTCATGGTGTCTCCGTTTGCTTTGTTCTTAGTTGGCGCAGTTGATGACCTTGAGCTCCAAGTAATCCTGCAAGCCAAAGCGTCCCCATTCGCGGCCGTTGCCGCTTTGTTTGTAGCCACCGAAGGGCGAGCAGTAGTCCTGCCACTGGCCGTTGATGGACACCATGCCCGCACGCAGACGCCGCGCCACGCGTTTGGCGCGCGGCACATCGGCGCACTGGATGTAAGCCGCCAGCCCGTAGGGCGTGTCGTTGCCGATGGCGATCGCTTCGGCCTCAGTTTCAAACGGAATCATGACCAGCACTGGGCCGAAGACTTCCTCGCGTGCGATGCGCATCTGGTTGTGCACGTCGGCAAAGATGGTGGGGCGGGCGTAAAAACCTTTGTCCATGCCGGCCGGGCGGCCCAGGCCGCCGCAGACCATGCGCGCGCCTTCGTCCAGCGCGATTTGGATGTAGCGCTGCACCGTGTCCCACTGGCGCTTGCTGGCCAATGGGCCAATGCCCTTGCCTTTGTCGGATGCGCGGATCACGGGCACCTCTGCCCCGTACTTGGCCGCAAGCTCCACGGCCTGGGCGTAGACGCTGCGCTCCACCAGCAAGCGGGTGGGGGCGTTGCAGCTTTGGCCGGTGTTACTCATGCACTTGGTCACGCTCCAGCGTATGGCCTTGTCCAAATTGCTATCGGCGAACACGATATTGGGCGATTTGCCACCCAGCTCTTGCACCACGCGCTTGACCGAGTCGGCGGCGTTCTTGGCCACCGAAATACCGGCTGCAGTCGAGCCGGTGAACGAGATGAAGTCCACATCCGGGTGGCTGCTGAGCACCGGGCCGATGGTGGGCCCGTCGCCGTACAGCATGTTGAAAACGCCAGGCGGATAACCGGCTTCGTGCACAAACTCGGCCACCAGCTTGCCCGACAGCGGCGCGTATTCGCTGGGCTTGAGCACCACGGTGCAACCGGCCAGCAGCGCGGGCGCGAGCTTGGCTGCGATCTGGTTGAGCGGCCAGTTCCACGGCGTGATCAGCAGGCACACGCCAATGGGTTCGCAAATCAGATCGGCGTTGTCGCCGCTGCGGGTTTCCCACTGAAAGTCTTTGGCGGCTTCCAGCGTGGCTTTGATGTGGCCGGGGCCGCACTCGGCTTGCTGCTCATAAGCCCAGTCCCAGGGCGCGCCCATCTCGGTGCTGATGGCGTGGGCCATCTCGTCGTAACGGCGCTCAAAAACAGCCTGCAGTTTTTGCAGCATCTCGGTGCGGTAGGCCAGGCTGGTCTCGCTGTAGCTGTCAAACGCGCGGCGGGCGGCGGCAACCGCGCGGTTGGCGTCCTCTGCGCTGCCCATCATCACCTCGCCGACCAGGGATTCATCACCCGGGCTGACGGCGGCGTGCACGGTGTGCGCGCCTGCGGGTTCGACCCATTTGCCGTCGATGTAGAAATTGCAATGCGTGTTCATGGTGTTCCCGCTGGGTGTTTATTCGGCGACGAGTTCGGTGGGGTAGCCGGGGGCGCGCAGCTCCAGGCCGCAGGCGGCTTCGATCATGCGCACCACTTCGGGCGATTGCGCCTGGCTGCCATACAGACCACGGGCGCGGCGGAAAATTTGCTGCGCCATGGAACCCAGCTCCAAAGGCACGCCGATTTTCTCGGCAATGCCGTTGACCAGTCCCAGGTCTTTGCAGGCCAGGTCCATGGTGAATTTGACGTTGTAGCTGCCCGAGAGCACCAGCTTGGATTCGGTCTCGTGCACAAAGCTGTTGCCCGAACTCGCGCGGATCGCGCGGTAGGTGGCGTCCGGGTCCACGCCGTATTTGGCCGGCAACATCATGGCTTCGCCCGCGGCAATCAGGTGGATGAAAGCCAGCATATTGGTGACGACCTTGACGACGGACGCGTTGCCCATCTTGCCCATGTAAATGATCTCGCCGCCCATGGTGCCCAGGATGTCTTGCACGCGGTCAAAGGTCGATTGCTCGCCACCCACCAACACCGTGATTTCGCCCGAATTGGCCAGGTGCACGCCGCCAGTCACCGG
Organism: Comamonadaceae bacterium; assembly: GCA_947469815.1. Classification (GTDB taxonomy): domain Bacteria; phylum Pseudomonadota; class Gammaproteobacteria; order Burkholderiales; family Burkholderiaceae_C; genus Allorhodoferax. The sequence continues at coordinate 14,222 of CANIRI010000007.1, forward strand.
GCATTCCAGCACCGTGATGCCTTTGGTTTTTGCGAAATCGGCCAGCCGCAGCAGGTCTTCCATGTCGGTGGTGCTCATCTCGATCCAGGTGCCGCCGCGTGGCAGGTTGTCAAACACGCCGTTGGCGCCTTCGACCACGGCGCGCGACACAGCCGGCGATGGCAGCACGGTGATCACCACATCGGCGTTGCGGCAGGCGCCCGCCACGTCGTCCGACCACGCCGCGCCGCCTTCCAGCAGGCGCTTGGCCAGGTCTTTGTTCAGGTCGTTCGCGGTGACGGAATAACCGGCTTTCACCAGGTTGTTGCACAGGCCTTCGCCCAATGCGCCCAGGCCGATGAAACCGATACGGAGTTTGGAAGTGCTCATGCTGCGTCCTTGTGTAAAAAAGCGAGTGGAGTGAAAAATTCAAGCGTTGTCGTGCAACACCATGTCGGCGCCTTTTTCGGCGACCATGATGGTGGGGGCATTGGTATTGCCCGAGGTGACGGCGGGGAAAACCGAGGCGTCGATCACCCGCAGATTGTGCATACCGTGTACGCGCAGGCGGGCGTCGACCACGCTGTTGCTGGCGTCTAGCCCCATAGCGCAGGTGCAACTGGCGTGGTAGACCGAACCGGCGCGTTTGGCAAAGTCCGCCAATATGGCTTCTTCGGATTGCACCTGCGCGCCGGGTAGGTGTTCGCTTTGAACGATGTCGGCCAGCGGCGCGGTAGCGGCAATGGTGCGCAGCAAGCGCGCGCCTTCGACGATGTCGGCCCGGTCGTGTTCAGTGCTCAGAAAATTCGTCTCGATGCGCGGCTTCTCCAGCGGGTTGCCGCTGCGGATCGTGACGCTGCCCCGGCTGGTGGGGCGGCAGGTGTTGAACGAGATCAAAAACGCCGCAAAGGGGTCGGGCTGCTGCAATTGAAAACGCTTGCCGGTCACCGCCGCCGTGTTGGCGGTGTAGCTCAAGGGGTTGAAATACAGGTGCAGATTGGGTCGCGCCAGCTCGGGGCGGCTGCGCACAAAAGCCCCGGCCTGGTTCACGCTCATGCCCAGCGGCCCCTTGCGCGTGAGCAGGTATTGAATGCCGGCCAGCAGCTTGCCGGTCCAGGGCCGCAGCGTGTTGTTCAGCGTGGGCACGCGCGACTTGAAAAAGTAGGACACCGCCAGGTGGTCTTGGAGGCCCTGGCCCACCTGGGGCAGGTGCTGCACCGTGGCCACGCCTTTGGACTGCAGCAGCGCGCCATCGCCCAGACCCGAGAGCTGCAGCAACTGCGGCGAGTTGATCGCGCCGCCCGACAAGATAACTTCTTTGCGCGCCTTGAAATGCACGCTGCGCCCGCCCACGGTGCAGGACACGCCGACGGCGGTACGGCCTTCCAGCAGCACACGGTTGACCATGGCACCGGTGGTCACGGTGAGGTTGCGGCGGTGCATCACCGGGCGCAAAAACGCATTCGAGGTCGAGGCACGTCGGCCGTCGCGAATGGTCATTTGCCACAACCCAAAACCTTCTTTGCGCGCACCGTTGAAGTCGTCGGTCAGGCCATAACCCAGGCGCTCGCCCGCTTCCAAAAAGCGGCTGCAAATCGGGTGCACCTGGTCGGCAAAGTCGCTCACCCGCAGTTCGCCGCCCGCGCCGTGGTGGTCGGACGCGCCCCACACATGGTCTTCGGATTTTTTGAAATACGGCAGCACATCGCTCCAGCCCCAGCCGGGGTTGCCCGCGTCGCGCCAGTCGTCAAAGTCACCCTCTTGGCCGCGCATATAGACCATGGCGTTGAGCGAGCTGCTGCCACCCAGCACCTTGCCGCGCGGCCAGTACGAGGCACGGTGGCCCAGCGCCGGATCGGGCTCGGTGGTGTACATCCAGTTGTAGTGCGGGTCGGTGAATGTCATGCCGTAACCCAGCGGCACCTGGATCAGCGGGCTGCGGTCCGAACCACCGGCCTCCAGCAGCAACACGCGGTTGCGTGCGTCTGCGCTTAGGCGCTTGGCCAATACGCATCCCGCAGAGCCTGCGCCAACAATGATGTAGTCGAATTCGGTCATGCGCAATGGTAGAAGGGCGATTGCCGATACTATGCAGCGCATTGCATGCCAACAATGCCATCAAATAAAGTAATTGCCCCGGGTTTTTTGCCGTATGTCCTTTGAACAGCTGATTTCAACCGCAAGTTTGGGCGACGGCAGCAAGCCCAAGTACCAGTCCATCGCCGAAGACCTTGCCCAGGCCATCGTCAACGGGCAGTTGCCTGTGGGCGAAAAACTGCCGCCCCAGCGCAGTCTGGCGCACCGGCTGGGGGTGACCACCGGCACCATCAGCCGCGCGTATGCCATTTTGGAGCGCCAGGGCCTGGCCATTGCCCGGGTAGGCGACGGAACCTATGTGCGTGCGCCCGAGACCGCCGACGGCAGCGCCCAGCCGGATGCCGGCCAGGTGCCGATCGACCTGGCGCACAACGTGGCTATGTTCGGTGACGAAACCCTGGCCCTGACCCAGGCCTTTGAGAGCCTGGCGCAGGACGGAAACCTGTTGCGCCAGGTACTGAGTTACCAAAGCGAGACCGGCATGCGCCGCCACCGCGAGGCCGGTGCCCAGTGGCTGCGCCGCTTCGGTACCAGCGGGGCCTGGAACCGGGTGATGGTGACCCACGGCGCGCAGCACGGGTTGGCTTGCGTGTTGCGCACCGTGGCGCGCCCGGGCGACGCGCTGCTGACCGAGACGCTTTCTTATCCCGGCTTGCAGGCGCTGGCGCGCTCTATGCGCCTGCAGCTCATTGGCATTGAGACCGATGCGCAGGGTATGGTGCCCGCCGCCCTGGAGCGCGCGGCCAAGACCTTTGATACCAAGTTCGTCTATTGCGCCCCCAGCCTGCACAACCCGACCAGCGCCACCATGCCGCAGGACCGGCGTGAGGCCATTGCCCAGGTGGCGCGCAACTGCGGCCTGTACATCATCGAAGACTGCGTCCACGCCGCGATGCAGGCGCACCCTTTGCCAGCGCTCTCGACCTGGCTGCCGGAACAGTCGTTTTTGCTGTCGAGTTTTTCCAAGGTGCTGGCCCCGGGTTTGCGGGTCGGTTACGTCGAGGCTGCACCGCAGTGGCTCAGCAAATTTGCCGCCAGCATGCGCGCCGACAGTTGGATGGTGGCACCGCTTTTGCCGGAGATCGCTACCCGCTGGCTGGAGAGTGGTGCGATGGAACGGCTGATTGCGCAGCAGCGCGCCATGACCGCCGAACGGCTGCTCAGCGCCCACCGCCTGCTGGCCGGGTTGGACTACAAATCCGACATCGAATACCCGCTGATCTGGCTGCCGCTGCCCGAACCCTGGCGGGCTGGTCAGTTCGCTGCCGCCCTGCGCCAGGCCGGTGTGCTGGTGCGCACCGCCGACCACTTTGCCGTGGGCCGCTCGCCCGCGCCACACGCGATCCGCATCAGCTTGAATTCGGCCGCGTCTGTGGCCCAGTTGGAAGAGGGTTTGGTCATCTTGCGCGCGCTGCTCGACAGCCCGCCGTCGATGGCGATGGACCCTTGACGTATCCGCGCCTGCCGATCAGTTCGGCCGCAACACCTCGAGCCCGCCCATAAAGGGCCGCAGTACTTCGGGTACGGTGACCGAGCCGTCGGCGTTTTGGTAGTTCTCCAGCACCGCCACCAGCGTGCGGCCCACGGCCAGGCCGGAGCCGTTCAGCGTGTGCACCAGCTCGTTTTTACCTTGGGCGTTTTTGAAGCGCGCTTGCAGGCGGCGTGACTGAAAGGCCTCGCAATTGGAGACCGAGCTGATTTCGCGGTAGGTGTTTTGCGCAGGCAACCAGACCTCCAAATCGTAGGTTTTGGCGGCACCAAAACCCATGTCGCCGGTGCACAGGCTCATCACGCGGTAGGGCAGGCCCAGCTTTTGCAAAATGGCTTCGGCGTGGCCGGTCATTTCTTCCAGCGCTTCGTAGCTGCGCTCGGGGTGCACGATTTGCACCATCTCCACTTTGTCAAACTGGTGCTGGCGGATCAGGCCGCGCGTGTCGCGCCCGTAGGAGCCGGCCTCGGAGCGGAAGCAGGGCGTGTGCGCCGTGAGCTTCATGGGCAGCTCAGACTCGGCCAACACCACATCGCGCACGAAGTTGGTCATCGTTACTTCGCTGGTCGGAATCAAATACAGCGCCGCGGCCTCACCCGCGTCCTGCCCGCCTTTGTTGGCGGCGAACAGGTCTTCTTCAAACTTGGGCAGCTGCCCGGTTCCGCGCAAGGTGTCGGCGTTGACGATGTAGGGCGTGTAGCACTCGGTGTAGCCATGCTCTTGGGTCTGCACTTCCAGCATGAACTGCGCCAGCGCCCGGTGCAGCCGCGCCATCGGGCCTTGCATCACGCTGAAGCGCGCGCCGGTGAGTTTCACGCCCATATCAAAGTCCAGGCCCATCGGCGCGCCCACATCCACATGGTCCTTGATCTCAAAGTCAAACACCCGCGCTGTGCCCCAGCTGCGGGCCACCACGTTGCCGTGCTCGTCTGCGCCGCGCGGCACGCTGGCGTGCGGCAGATTGGGCACGGCCAGCAGCATGGCCTGCATATCGCCTTGAATCCGTTCCAGCTGCGCCGCGCTGTGTTCCAGCTGGCTCTTGATGTCGGCGGTTTGCGCCATCACGGCGTCCACGTCTGCGGCACCGGCAGCGCCTTTGGCTTTGAGCTGGCCTATTTGCTTGCTCAGCGCATTGCGCCGGGCTTGCAGTTCTTCGGTGCGGGTTTGTATGGTTTTGCGCTCGGCTTCTAAAGCAGTGAAGGCAGCCAGGTCCAAAAAAGTCTGCGGCGATTTGCGGGCATTCAGGCCGGCAAGGACAGCGTCCAGGTCTTTGCGCAGCAGGTTGATATCGAGCATGGTGGTTCCGGTTTATTCCAGGTTGTCGGCCTTGAGGCCTTTGGGCAGGGGAAATTTGGTGTGCTCCTGCACGCCGTCCAGGGTGCGCAAAGACACCGCGCCCATGGCGCGCAGGCGGGTGATCACGGCTTGCACCAGCACATCGGGCGCAGACGCCCCGGCGGTCAGACCCACGCGGGCTTTGCCGTCCAGCCATTCGGCTTGCAGCTCATCCGCATGGTCCACCATGTGGGCGTCGACACCGAGTTTGCGCGCCAGTTCAGCCAGCCGGTTGCTGTTGGAGCTGGTCGGGCTGCCCACCACGATCACCACGTCGACCTGCGGGCTCATGAACTTCACCGCGTCCTGGCGGTTTTGGGTGGCGTAGCAAATGTCTTGCTGCTTGGGCAGGCGCACTTTCGGGAAGCGCGCCTGGATGGCCGCAGCAATCTCGGCGGCGTCGTCCACGCTCAAAGTGGTTTGGGTCACCATCGCCAGTTTTTCGGTTTGCGCAGGATGCACACGGGCCACGTCGGCTACGTCTTCCACCAGGTGGATGCCGCTTTCCAACTGCCCCATCGTGCCTTCAACTTCCGGGTGGCCTTTGTGGCCGATCATGATGAATTCATAGCCCTCTTTGTGCAATTTGGCGACTTCCACATGCACTTTGGTGACCAATGGACAAGTGGCATCAAACACCCGAAAGCCCCGGCGCTCGGCCTCGTGCTCCACTTCTTTGGGCAC
>CANIRI010000008.1 GCA_947469815.1 Comamonadaceae bacterium
AAACCCCGTACACAATCATCTACAAGATTTGGATCCACCAATGGGCAATCGCCAGTTATCCTAACAATAACATCCGCGTGATACTTTTCTGAGGCTTGAACATATCTATCAAGCACATCCTCCTCGCTACCTTGCTCACAAAAAAATCCAAGTTTTTTAACATGCTCAACTAGCGGCAAGTTTCCATTATCAATAGATGTTGCAACGACTATTTGATCAATGGATTTAGCTTTAGAAAGGCGCATAAGCAATAATTCGATTAATGGAATACCGCGGATTTCCCTCATCACCTTTCTCGGAAATCGGGTTGAATTCATCCTTGCCTGCACAATCGAAACAATTTTCACAAGTATTCCCAATTAAACGGATTAATTAATTGCTCGTCCTCAGAAACAAGTTCATTCCAATCATGATTTTTAAAGCTAGTTTTTGAAGCGGAAATTAATTCACGGAGATGCGATTGACTATCGACACCTACAACAATTTTGTCTACAAATGGCAGGGAGAGAGGGTATTGCAAACATGCAGAAACAGCGGAAATATTACGTTTCAAAAGACCCTCGTGCCACAAATCCCAGATTCGCGACCATTTATTAAATTTTTCTGGAATTTCAGAACGAGGTAAAAGTAGAAGGCCCTGCAAAAAAGTTGAACGAACATGAATTTCAACCCCGCGCTCATGCAACTTTTTCATCCAACCGCTCGTAACCAACCTTCGGTCAATCAGGTTAAGTGGCGCTTGAACTATATCAACATCAAGAATGTTCTCCAAAAAATCAAGATCGTGTGGCGAATAAATTGAAACCCCCAATTTTTGGATAACTCCATTGACACGCATTTTCTCCAAAGATGCAGCTATGCATTTTCCTTCAGGGCCTTTTAGTTGATCGACTCGATGCAACAAAAGGCCATAAAGTGAATTTACTTTAAGCCTATCTATTGACCTTTCAATTTCAGAATTGGTCCATAAAATAATATTTCTTGTATCAGCTTTTAAAGGTGCGAGCTTAGTTACAACATTGAAATCGTGAACGCCTATTTCACCAAGTATTTCTTCACTATCACCGTACGAACTTGCCGTATCAATAAAATTAATGTTTTCAGCGCGCGCAAGATCTAATATTTCCTTAGCCTCATCTCGTAAAATTTTTCCTTTACGATTGGCAATGCCATAGGAAAGGCCGAATTGGACTGTACCGAGAGCTAACTTAGACATGCCCTTGTTTTTTTCGTAACACGGATGTCGAAACCCACTCATTAGGATCATCACAGTAAACTGAATTACCCATAATTAGCCCTGATTGCGATCGAATTTTGTGATAAACACATGTATAGGCAGGATGCCAATCAAAAATTTTCCTGTAGTCCATCTTGTAGGAATAAACACCTTGCTTATGGTGATAGCTATTTCGAACCGGATTATTTGAAAAAAAATCATGTATGACTACCCAACCATCCGCCTTTAACACTCGATCCGCTTCTTGTCCAATACGAAAAAGATCTTCTCTATCACATAAGTAAAGACAGTGACCAAAAACAACAACATCAAAAGCGCAAGAATCGTATGGCAAATCATCGGCAGTACCTCTCAAAACGTTTAATCCCGCTCCTTGACCGACACTTACTGCATTAGCTGATGGATCGATTCCATAACATTCAAATGAATATTTATTTTTTATCTTAGTTAATCGAATTCCATTCCCGCAACCAATTTCAATTAACTTTAGTTTCTTTTGCATTTCTGTAATGGGTAGGGAATTTTCAATTGAAATAATTACGGGGTCATCGGCGTCATTTACATAATTTAGACTAACCCTATTTCTCTCAAACCAAGCATCGCCTTCACCATCTAAAAATATATTTTTTTGCATAAAACTAACTTTCTTTTAAAGATTTCAAATCGCACCAATCTTTACGCGATTACTTCCAATCCATACCCTCAAATCCTCAACTTCCATCCACTCGGAATTATTGTCTGACGAGTATGTAAAATTTGGTGGCACTATGGTCCCTCCATTGATTCTCTTAGGGTCATTATTCCAGTTATGAATCGCGGGCAGTATTTTGAAATGATTCAAATATTCGTAGGTATATAACGCGTCATCCTGACCAATCATTTGTTCGTGCAGCTTCTCCCCTGGACGGATGCCAATGATTTCATGAACTGCATTTGGGGCAATAGCCTGAGCGATATCGACAATATTCATGGATGGAGTCTTCTTGACGTAGATCTCTCCTCCAACCATGTCCCTGAAGGCATGCCATACAAGGTCCACCCCCTGTTCAAGCGTAATCATGAAACGGGTCATTCTTTCATCAGTAATCGGTAACACCCCTTTTTCCGCAAGCGACAGAAAAAACGGGATCACGGAACCCCTTGAACCCATCACATTACCGTAGCGCACCACGGCAAATCGGGTGTCGTTTTTTCCAGCATACGAATTTCCAGCGATAAACAGCTTGTCTGAGGTGAGTTTCGTCGCACCGTAAAGATTTGCCGGACTGCTGGCTTTGTCCGTTGACAAGGCCACCACACGCTTGACTCCCTGATCGATGCAGGAATCAATCAGGTTCATGGCCCCAATGACGTTAGTCTTGACGCATTCAAAGGGGTTGTATTCAGCAGTCGGTACAATTTTTGTTGCCGCCGCATGAATCACAAAATCTATACCGTTCAGCGCCCGGGCAAGACGGTCTTTGTCACGCACATCGCCAATAAAAAAACGGACTCTATCGTCGTCGCGGTATAACTTTGCCATTTCCCACTGCTTCATTTCGTCACGAGAGTAAATCACCAAGCGTCTCGGGTTGTATTTGGCAAGGGTCATCGGCACGAAGGTGTTGCCAAATGAGCCAGTACCACCAGTGATAAGGATGGATGAGTTATTGAGCATGTAATTAAGTTCCCAGCTTTTCTGCAGATTCATGCGATGAAGACAAAATATCCTGATAAGTTCCAACCCGAATCCCTCCACCCGCCATCAACTCAACAATTTGGGTGCAATTTTTCAAGGTGGAAATGCGATGGGCAATGATAAAAATAGTAATATCTTTGCTGAGCCCCTCAATTGCCTCCATTACAGCCAATTCGGTATCATTGTCCAGTGCGCTGGTGGCCTCATCAAAAACAATAACATCGGCCTGCTTATAAAGAGCTCGTGCGATGGCAATTCTTTGACGCTGGCCACCGCTCAGGCGAACACCGCGCTCGCCGACAATGCTGTTGTAGCCCGCAGGTTGACTGTCAATAAATTCAGAAATCTGTGCCTGAAATGCTGCTTTTCTGACCCTGGAAAGATCGATCTTTTCGGGTGGTATGCCAAAAGCAATATTGTCTGCAAACGAGGTGTCGGTCAGATAGATAGCCTGTGGCACATGGGCGATGTTGCTTTGCCAACAAAGGCGCGCGGCTCCAGTAAGCGGCATGCCATCCACTCGAATAAGCCCCGCCGAGGGCTGCAGCAGTCCCATCAATAGATCCATTGCCGTGCTTTTTCCACTGCCGGTAGTACCTACAAACCCGATCCTGCCACCCTTGGCAAAGGTCAGATCAATTTTCTCCAACACAAACGGTTGCTTGGGCTGATAGCGAAACGAAACCTGCTCAAACCGGATTTCCCGATCAAACGGGAGGCGCTTGATCTCCGACCGGACTTCCTCAGATACCGGTTGCTGCAACAGAACAACCACATCATGAAGCAACTGTCGATTGCCTGATACCTGTATCCAGCTCTGATAAGCCTGCTGGATGAGTGGCATCAATCGTTGAGCGCCAAGGGCTAGTGCGCCAAGTGCAGGCATTGAGGCTGCCAGACCGCCTTTTGATATTGCCATGCTGTAAGCCAAGAATGCGATCAGCACCATGCCAAGCGCCTCAACTGCAAAGCGTGGACTGGGACCAATGATGTTGTTACTGGCCTGAGCCTGTCGAATGGGCCAGTCGATGTCATTGAAGCGACGGGAAAACAAGACTTGCGAATGATCCAGTAGCACGTCCCGGATGCCTCCAAGCCCTTCCTGCAGTGTTTGCACCCGCCGGTTCATGGCCTGGCTTATCACCCGACTATTCCTAATTAATTGCTTTCTCGCAATCAGAGAAATAGTCGTGTAAATGCCACCCAAGCCCAGCAACGTCGCCATAGCCAGAAACGGATCAATTAACAGTAAGGCAATCACGATAAAGATTGCCATTAGCGAAGCGCTGGCCATATTAAGCATGGCGAACACCACCCAAACGACGGCATCGACTTTGCCGAGGCCACCCATAATCTCGCTGCTGTTGCGTGCGATATGCACTTCGTAAGGCTGATAAAGGGTGCGGCGGTATATTTCAGCACCCATTTCATGCCCAATACCAAAATTGAGCCGCGCAGTCACATAGGTCAACGCGTATCGCACCACACCCGCTGCAACGGCCGTCGCTGCGAATATCAGCGTGAGATACCACCGAAGATCATCGGTAAAGCCAAGGCCCAAGGCAGCAACAACCCGGGCTATCAGGGGTGTTTGCAAGGCCTGCTGCGGATCTACCAGAATTGCGAGAAAAGGCAAAATCGCCCCGAGGCTTACGACCTCTGTGACCGCACCCGCAATCATCAGCCCCAGCAATAACAGCAACTGCCTGCGACGGCGTTTCGGCAGGCTGCCCAGGAGATCACGAACCGCTTGGGTGATCGTGTTGTTCATTTCACGAGGATCATGCTCATCGAGCATGCCTTGAAAATAACTTTCCTGAGATCATCGAAAGATGGCAGTGCATTTCCATAGTCGCCTGCAAGACGAGGGAAATGCATTATTTGATCGATCCGCTCTCGACTAATCACCCTCGTTTTACTCCTCTAACGACTGATGCAGACCACTCTTTACTCAAGGGCTCAAACCCTGCGAAAGTCACGGTTGCGCCATGCCGCTCGAACATCTTCGCAACATCCGCGATCCGCTGCGGATGATCGTGCTCAGGAGAATACTGGTCGAAGGTGTCCAGGATGGTCCATTCACGAAGTTCGGCTTGGGTCAGCGTCGCAGGAAAGGAATCCTTGATATTGCAAACCGGAAGAAATCGATTCAGCAGACCAAGCCCCATTCGGTGCAAAAGAAAATGCGCTTTGATCAGCCAATCGACGTTACCTTCGATGAGGCTGAAGAGTCGGTCGTGTGATAATCGCTTGGTAAGCGGGCGCAGGATGTATTTGGCGTTGATCTTGGTCCACCAGCCCTTGATGGGGTAAAAATCCACCGCGATTTCCGCGCCCGGCTTTGCCTTGTTAATCAGCGCCTTGACTGAGGCGTCGAAATCAGGGGTGTGCTGTAGCACGCCAAAACAAAAAACCTTGTCAAAGGCATTGTCCGGAAACGGCAATTCATAGATGCTGGCCTGAAACAGGTGAAACCGCTCCGGTGCGATGTGGTTGTTATTGTTGTAATTCGCAGTCACGGCATCCGAATAGTCAACGCTGTAAAGCGTTGCCATGGTGTTCTCCAATACCACCTTGCTGAATCGGCCTGCACCGGAACCTACTTCGAGGATGTTTTTTCCGGTCAAGTCCTCGCGATCCCAGTGCGTTTCAGCAAAGAATCTTCGACGACTGATGTGCAATCCGTCATTTTCCCGGTCAAGCTGCGTCCTGGCGAACTTGTTCCACTGAACGCCAAAGTTTTCAGTGTAATTATCAAGCTCGCAAATCCTCGGCACACCGTTAAGGATTGGATATTGCTGCCCTGCTTCATCCATTAAATGATTGCCGACCTTCTTCAGCGGAAGACCGTTGCGGGGGTTGATCACGTTAACGCTCATTAATCAGTTTCCTCAATTTCCAAGGCCAAGCGAGCCGTCTTGCAATAACAAGTATTCATAATGGTCTTACAGTCGCCAAACCGTATGGGAAATCTTGTTTTTGAGAATGGCCTTTACATCAACGACCACGCCGTCCGGGGCCAGCAAGGACTGCAATACCCCCTCAATATTCTCTTTATAGCTGCGGTGAGCGACTGCCAAAATCACAGCGTCGGCCTTATTGGGCATTTCATCCAGATCGGTCAGCACCACACCATATTCCCGGATGGCCTCATCTGAATCCGCCAGCGGGTCGTTAACAAAAACCTCACAACCGAATTCCCGAAGCTCCCGTATCAAGTCCATGACCTTACTGTTCCTGAGATCGGGGCAATCCTCCTTGAAGGTCAGGCCCAGCACGATGACCTTTGCCCCCTTGATATTCTTGCCCTTCTGAATCATTAACTTGATCGTTTTTTCCGCAATAAACTTACCCATGCCGTCGTTGATGCGCCGGCCTGCGGTAATGACCTGCGGGTGATAACCGAGCATTTCGGCTTTGTGTGTCAGGTAATAGGGATCCACACCGATACAGTGCCCGCCGACAAGCCCTGGCTTGAATTTCAGGAAATTCCACTTGGTGCCCGCGGCTTCGAGGACTTCGTTGGTATCAATGCCGATCTTGTCGAACAGAATGGCCAATTCGTTCATCAAGGCGATATTCAGGTCACGCTGGGTGTTTTCGATCACCTTGGCCGCCTCGGCCACCTTGATACTGCTTGCCCTGTGAACACCCGCGGTAATGATGCTTTCGTAGAGCGCAGCCACTTTATCCAGTGTTTCCGGCGTATCCCCTGAGACCACTTTGAGGATTTTGGTCAGGGTGTGCTCTTTGTCACCGGGATTGATCCGCTCCGGGCTGTATCCGACGTGGAAGCCTTCTTTCCACTTCAGGCCCGATATTTTCTCCAGAACCGGGATGCAGACCTCCTCGGTGGCCCCCGGATAAACCGTCGATTCATAGACGATCACAGCCCCCTTTTTCATGTGCTGGGCTGCTATGCGGCTGGCGCTGATCAGGGGGGCAAAGTCCGGGATATGCGCTTGATCAACGGGCGTCGGCACTGCAATGATCAGAAAATCAGCCTTAGCAATCTGCGCGGGGTCCGTCGTGGGTTGCAGCCCCCCTTCACGCACCACTTGCCTGAGTTCATCCGGACTCACTTCACCAGTAGGATCAACGTATCGGCAATAAGCATCCACCTTGGCGTGCGAGAGGTCGAATCCGACTGTGCGAAATTTTTTTCCGAACTCCACCGCCAGCGGGAGACCGACATATCCCAGCCCCAATACAGCGATGGTTGTGCCTTGATGAAGACTTTTTGTCATGTCAGACCTTGAAGTATTCACGGTACCAGGCCACGAACCGTTTAATACCCACGTTGACCTGGGTGGCCGGCTTGTAACCAAACTGTTGCACCAGATCATCCACATCGGCATAGGTATCAGGCACATCACCAGCCTGCAGCGGCAACATTTCCATTTCCGCCTTCCTGCCCAGCGCCTCTTCCAGCGCAGCAATGTAATCCATTAGCTCAACGGGGCAATTGTTGCCGATGTTATAGACGCGCCATGGGGCCTTGCTGGTCGCGGGGTCGGGCTGATCACCGTTCCAGGCGGGATTGGCCATCGCCGGTCGATCAAGAACCCGGATTACGCCCTCAACGATGTCATCGATGTAAGTAAAGTCACGGCGGTGTTTGCCAAAATTAAATACCTGGATCGGCTCCCCCGCCAGAATGGCTTTGGTGAACTTGAACAAGGCCATGTCAGGCCGCCCCCAAGGCCCATAGACGGTAAAGAATCGCAATCCGGTGGTCGGCAAGCCATAGAGGTTGCTGTAGGTGTGCGCCATCAGCTCGTTGGTCTTTTTGCTCGCGGCGTAAAGGCTCAGCGGATGATCGACGTTCTGATGGGTTGAGAAAGGCATCGCCGTATTGGCGCCATACACGCTGGAACTACTGGCGTAGACCAGATGCTCAACACCGTTGTGGCGGCAACCCTCGAGAATGTGGGCGAAACCCACGACATTGCTGTCAATGTAGGCGAGCGGGTTTTCGATGGAATAACGGACGCCCGCTTGCGCAGCAAGATTCACGACTCTCTGGGGTTTGTGCAAGGCGAAGGCATCATTCATCGCCTTGCGGTCAGCCAGGTCAGCCCGGATATGGGTGTAATTCGGGTGATTGGCATGACGCGCAAGGCGCGCCTCCTTGATCGCCGGATCGTAGTAATTATTGTGATTATCGATGCCGATGACATGATCACCGCGTTCGATCAATCGCAACACCAGGGCCGAGCCGACAAAACCAGCCGCACCGGTGACGAGGATTTTCATGAATTTCTTCCGATTGCGTAATATTCAAGCCCGGCTTGTCGCAAAACTTCCGGCTCGTAGAGATTACGGCCATCAAATACGGCCGGCACCTTGAGTTTGGCTTTAATCAGGGAGAAGTCAGGCGACCGGAACTCCTTCCATTCGGTGATGATCGCCAACACATCCGCCTCTTCAAGCGCTGCCATGGGCGACTCTTCGTAAGTAATACGGGGCTCATCACCAAGAATCCGTTTGGCTTCCCCAATGGCGACAGGGTCGTAAGCCTTGACCTTTGCCCCACGTGCCAGCAGTTGCCGGATCAGCGTAAGGCTCGGCGCCTCGCGCATGTCGTCGGTGCCCGGCTTGAACGCCAACCCCCACAATGCAATAGTCTTGCCGGAGAGATCCTCGCCCAGACGGTTGATGATTTTATCCGCCAGAATCTGCTTCTGTGCCGTATTGACCTCTTCTACTGCCCGCAAAACCCGCAGGGTCTGCCCGAATCCGCTGGCTGCTCGAATCAGCGCCTGCACATCCTTGGGAAAACAGGAACCGCCATAACCGGCTCCGGGATAGAGGAATTGATAGCCGATCCTCGGGTCGGATCCGATGCCCTTACGCACTTGCTCAACGTCAGCCCCCAAAACCCCGGCAAGATTGGCCAGCTCGTTCATGAAACTGATACGCGTCGCCAACATGGCGTTGGCAGCATATTTGGTCAGCTCTGCACTTCTGGGGTCCATCACAATCAGCCGTTCATGATTGCGCTGAAATGGCGCATAAAGCTGTTGCAGTATTTCAATGACCTTGGGGTCTTCCGTGCCGGCAATGATGCGATCAGGCCGCATGAAGTCTTCAACGGCAGCGCCCTCCTTCAGGAATTCCGGATTTGAGGCAACACTGAACGGCAGCACCAAGCCTCGCGATTGAATCTCCCGGTCTATCGTCTCCCGGACCCGATCCACAGTCCCCACCGGCACAGTGCTCTTGTTGATGACAACCTTGTAGTCGGCCATATGCCGGCCGATGCTGGATGCAGCCGCGATGACATGCCGCAGGTCTGCGGAACCGTCTTCATCCGGCGGGGTACCAACAGCGATGAATTGAAGCGCTCCGTGGTCCACAGCAGACTTGGCATCGGTGGTAAAAACAAGCCTGCCAGCGGCCGCATTTTTCCGGACCAAATCCCCAAGCCCCGGTTCATGGATCGGAATCCCGCCTTCCTTAAGACATTGGATTTTTGCTGCATCGACGTCCAGACAAAGGACGTCGTTACCGACGTCTGCCAGACAGGCGCCGGTCACCAAACCAACATAGCCAGTGCCAATAATCGTAATTTTCATATCGTGACAGGCCTAACTGGTTGAGCCGCGCCCAGCAGGGCCACTTTCGGATTCAAAATCACACTCTCGCTGTTCGATGCGCTTCAGCGCCTCGATTTCCCGATGCAGCGCCTCGTATTCCGTCTCTTTTCGCGCAAGGTATTCCCGTGTGAGTTCGACACGATTCCGGATCCCTTCCGGCGTGAGCAGATAAACCACCTTCGCCAGTTTCCCGCCGTGACGCGAGAAGTGCCCGATCTTCAGCAACCCCTTGTCGACCAGCGCCGCAATCAGGTAATGGGCCTTGCCTTTGCTGATGCCCAATTGACTGGAAAGCGCGCGCTGCGAGATTTCGGGATTCAGTTCAATCGCGCGCAGTATTCTGAAATGCACTTCATTTTCAGCGTTCATGGATCAATCCGGGACGATGGTTAATGAAGATTAAGTGGAGATTCGTTTTGATACCGCCCAATATTGGGCATACTCGATAAAAAAAACACTCTGGCCGAAAAAACGCTCGACCAAGAGTTTTGATGACAAAGATGCGTACATCCGCAGAAAAATCATTTTCTTCCCAGAGCCGCGGCAAAAGATCGGCGAATACCCGCCAGTCGCCTCACGCTTTCTGCGTCTGTGCCGGCGTTACGGAATATCAGTCTCATGAATAAATACAAAAAGAGCACAACGGCAGTGGCCAGCGTCGCGCCGATTGCGAGCGCCGCTTTTTTCGGCTTGGACTTGCGCTCCGGCGGCAACGCCAGGTCAATCACTTGGATGACCGCTGACTCCCGGCTCTCGTCGATTTTTGCGATTTCGTACTGCTTGGACAGCAGCTCAAAAAGGGTTTCGTTGTATTTGTAATCCCTGTATTTCGTGACGTAATCTCCACCAACCGCTGGCGTTTGGCCGTCTTTTTGCACACGCTCCAGCTGCGTTCTCAATGCCGCAAGCTCAGCCTGGGTGCTCTTGAACTCCGGAGAATTTTCGGTCAGGTAATTGCGCATCGCGCTCAAGCGGATTTCCTTGGCGGTCACTTCTGCCATCAGGAGGGCGACCGACGACATCGCGGATTGCGGGTTCGCCTTCAGAGCGTCAGCGCTGACGCCGGTCGACCGGAGGACAACTTCGGCACGGTCAAAATTATCCTTGGCTTTGGCCAATTGAGTCTCGTAAAACGCTCTGCGCTGCTGCGCTTCGGTCAGCGACAGTCGACCCATGAGCTTGGCCAGTTCTTCGACATAGGCATTGGCGACATCCGCGGCAAATTTCGGATCATGGTCGTCAAATGCGATACGAATCAGGCCGTCCCTACCCGATGAAATGTTGGTCTCGCCAGCCAACACCTTTCGAGCGTCATGCTTCAGCTCGACTCCATAGCGCTTCACCAGATCAAAGCGCTCCACCAGGGCATCCGCCACTGAACGGGAGGCGACATAGGCAACATATTGATCAGCCTGACTCTTCAGTCCACCGGAAGCAGCCGCCGCACCCAGACCGCCCAGCGCCTGCATCATGGCCGCTGCCGAGCTTTGCTGCTGCAACGGGGGTAACACGGTGGTCATCGCGGTATAGGTGGGCGTAATCATAAAGCTGATTCCCAGTGCGATGAATCCAACAGCCAATGGCCCCAACACCAGAAGCCTCAGGTTGTCGGCCACGACCTGCAATAAATCGAGCAGGCTGAACTCGTCAGTTTCGTCGGCGGTTACGTTATAGGCTGGGACTTGTTCGGTCATGAATCAACAGCCTGGTGGTTGTTGGGTTTTGAATTTGTAGCCCGGATGAAGGCCGCAGGCCGGAATCCGGGGAGAAGCACAGTCATCGATTTGCTCCACACCTGCCCCGGATTCCATCCGGGCTACAAGGGCGTCATTTGTCCGGGCTGCGGGGGTTTGTTCGGTCATCGCGATTACAGATCTTTTAGGACTTTGAGCCCCGCCACACCCAGCGCAAACTGATAGAAGATTTGCGTCCAGTCACGCAATTCACGCGCCCAATTGAAGTATTTCAACCGCTCAGGCACAACCACGGCATCACCCGGCATCACTTGTGGTGCGCCAGCAATCCCCATTAACCCACTGCGAAACACCATAACCTCGCCGTTTGCTTTCACGATATACATATGATCGGTGTCACCCGTCGGGATAGAGCCGCCTGCCTGCTGCAAATACTCTGTCGCGCGCTTCTCGGGTCGATAGATAAATGAATTCTGGTTGTAGACTGCACCCAGCACACTAACCGTCGAGGGCTTGGGCGGTACATAGAAGCGGTCTCCATCTTCCAGCACCAGATCCGGCAGATCGCTCAGTGCCAGGCGTGAAGGTTGCAAGTCCAGCACGATGCGGCCCATGGCTTTGGTTTGCCGGAGTTTGCCGACCAACCCCATTTGCCCCTGCATGAAGGCTTTCAGCGTTTCGGTGTCATCCTTGTTGATTGTGCCCTGCGCGCTCGTGGCAAAGTTGCGTTGAACGTCGGTTTCCAGCCGGTCGACCGCCTCATTCAATCCTTTTTGTTGCAGCACGCGTGTGGACTCACGGGTAAATTCCGAGCCATACAGATAGGCATTCGGACTGAGCCCGCCAGTGCGCGCCAGGAACTGCCGTAGCGTCTCTCCCGGCAATACCCGATACTGGCCCGGTCGATTGACTTCGCCCTCGATGCGTACGTAGACCGTCTGTTTGGCCACTGGCACTGGATACTCGGTTTTGGAGTAAATCGAGATCTCGTCACCGGGATTAAGCGCAATATTATTGGTCGCCTCTCCCTCGAGCACCGCTTGGCCCAGGTCGAATGACAACAACGTTTTGGTCAGATCTTGTGGCTGCAGTCGGATCAGGTTGGCGTGATCCCAGTTGATCTCGCTACGCAGACCGTTGCCCCCCATGTTGAACCAGTAGTCGTAGTAATCAGCTAGCCACTGCGCGCTGGGGATGATGTCCCGAATACGCTTGCCTTCACGCCACACGAATTTCCACTTCTGCCCGCCGAGAACGCTGCCGCTGAGGGTGATCTCGTTTTCCGCGCGGGGCAGTGCATCATCCACACCAAAAATCGACACGATGTCGCCGGCTCGTAATTCCATGTTTTCAGTGGCATCGCCACGAATCGCCTTGCCCAGATCAAATGCTACGATCCTGGTCGAAAGCTTGTCACCATCCAGCCGCTGCACAGTGGCGTAATCCCAGTTCACTTCCCGCCTTGAGTGGCGTGTGATACCCGCCCCTGCGTTCTGGCGTTGCCAGTAGGTGGTCGGAATCAGCGCATTCTTGTCGACAAACAGATCCATCACCCGCATGCCTTGGCGCCAGGGGTAGCGGGCGGGGGCGGCAACGTTGCCGCGCAGGACAATGGCGTTGTCAAAACGCGGCGAAATCGAAAATACGTTAACCACATCACCGCCGGCAATCTTGCGGGAAAGGCCTGCCTGGTCGAGTGTGAACTCATCCACCTGACGAATCTTGCGATCAACAATCCGCTCGAGCGTCACTTTTTGCCCTTGGGCGGTGATGGTCAGCCCGCCGGCAAGGTCCAGCAACTCTTCGAGTGATGCGCCCTTTTTGAGTTCGTAAATGGCGGGCGTGTTGACGCTGCCGGCAATCGCCACCAGATCACCAATCGGCGGAATGTAGATCACGTCGCCAGAGATCAACGAGACATCTTTTGATTTATCACCCCGACGCAGCAGGTCATAGAAATCGAATTCCGTCACTACCTTGCCCGCGCGTTTTAACTGGATGTTGCGCATTGAGCCGCGTGCCGAAGGCCCACCCGCCGCAAAAATGGTGTTGACCAGGGTGCTCAGTGAACTCACGGTGTAGCTGCCCGGTTTTTTGGCGTACCCCACTACAAACACCTGCAGCGAACGCAGTTGCCCCAGAGTCACATTGAGTTCGAAATTGCGGAAGACCTTGCCGATTTCGCGTTTGAGGTGGGGTTGCAAGTCCTGAAACTTCACGCCCGCCACATTGACCACGCCCACGCGCGGAATGTTGATGGTGCCATCGCGATCGATGAGTAGCCTTAAATCGACTTCGATCTGGCCCCAGATGCGGATCACCAGTTCGTCGCCGGGGCCGACTTGATAGTCCGGCACCACCGGCACCCGATCCACCGGCGCAAAGGTCGAAGGCACGTCCGAGAATAGTTCCTGTCCGAACATCGGCAGAAATCGGCCGATCGATTGGGCAACAAAGTTCTGGAATTCATTGCGTTCATTAACGTCAGCGAACTGGGCCTGCTGGGCATCAGGGTTGGGTTGTGGCTGTTGCGACTGCGGTTTATCCGTTGCAGCGCCCTGCTGCTGCGGCGAAGCAAGCTGTTGCGCTGACGGCGCCTGGTTGGGCTGTGCGCCGCTACCCGGTGCCGCAGGTTGACCACGCATCGTCGTGGCCGCGCCTGCGTTGGGGGTATTACCAACATTACCAGTCATCGCCCCCGAAGACCGGGGCGCGATAGCGCCAGAGCCACCGGGTTGCCCCGGCGCAATCATCGGCGTCGATGGGAAATTGACTGTCGGCAAGTTGGCACCCGGTGCCGCGCCCGTTTGCGGCACCATCGTTGGCGCACCAATACCGGTTGATGTGCCGGTGGATGCTGCTCCACCGACTGAACCCGCCCCATCCTGAGCGTTGGCAATCGATGCGCTCGAAATAAACAGCACAAGCGCAGTGGAAAATAACTTCAATGATGAGCGCGACATACGTTTTTTTCTGGGGAATGTGAGCCACCGTGGATGCTGTGAATTCTATCATAAGTCCATGATACGGCTGCAGGTTTTTCCTGTCTGAATAATGCGTAAGCGCAGCGGTTTCCAACGCGCAGCCCCGACAAAACGCCCCCGTAGCCCGCATACCCGACCTTGTAGCCCGGATGAAGCAAAGCCCTTGTAGCCCGGATGAAGCGAAGCGCGCCCCGGCCTGGTGAAGGGCGTGTTGCGGCCCAGGCGTCATAGACCGGATGGTTCCAGTCCGCCTGCTGCACCCGGACAAAATCGGAGAAGGCCTGTTCCCAGTGGTTGTGCCAGTGATCCGGGCCGGAACAGTTGAGGCCGGGGTGGATCAGGATGGAGAGGTTATTCAGAGTAGCCGTGCGACGGGGCAAATTTGGATCATAGGGCAGCTCACTCTGCCCGCATATCATTCTGGAGTACCAGATATGAAATCGACCCCGGTAATTTTGATTGATGCGGGAGAAGCGGTAGTCAATTAAAAAAATCGACTCCGGTACCTTTGGATTACCAAATTGATGGGGGAATCGTTACGCGATTTGAATGAATAGCGCGGATCCCATTACAAATGAACACGCAATTTTTTTAAACCACCTGCTGAGGAGTTCGTCGCCTACCCTTTGAGGCCCATCTCCATATGGCCAAATGTAATCGTCGATGATGACCCATCCGCCGGGCATTACCAAATCACACCATGACGCCACATCCGCCTGTGCGTTGGCGTAACTGTGGTTGCCATCGATATGCAATACCGCGATGCGGCCGGAGTATTCTGTTTTCCCGAATACAGGTGTTGCGACCAGGGGGGTTTTTCGATATTGGATAGCTGCGTCAACCGATGGCAGCCGGATAAAATTGACCGAGCCGTTGGCGTAGGGCAGCAAATTGAGTAGATATACGGTTAGTGCCTCATCAGCAGAGACAGGCACTCGATCAACCAGTCCTTTCCCCTCATGCTGAATCAAATGTTCATTTGACCACGGGTCAATACAAAGCAGTTTCCCGGTTTCGTAACATTGGGCCAGTCGCAAAAGTACGAATGCTGACTTACCCCACCAACTGCCGATTTCAACGATGTCACCTGCAGGCGTGTGGCGGAAGATTTCGCAAAGCGCACGAATCTTTTCATGGTCACACATGCCGGGAATGGAGTCGGCGTGGCGAAACAGCGAGGCGATCTCCAACGTTGAAATTGCTGGCTTGGCCGCGTTACTGGCTGCGAGTTCCAAGGGGTGTGCAAGCACGGATTTACCAAAATCCATTGCCGTTTGATAAGGCGCCATCTCGACGTCGATGGGGGAAGCATTGACCAGAGTTACGCCAGGGCAGGTATGGAGCAGGGTGCGATGGAGATAATCCCAAATCACCGGATTTGGGGTGAAAATGCCGTCGATGTCATGAACGGTAGTCACCTGTTTCAGTGCTTTGTCAAAGTCAGGAGAGGTTACGTAAGGCAGGTGCGCCCATTGCGGATAGCGCTCGCGTACCGGATCGTGCCCAAGGGAGGATGAGCCGACCACCGACTGGCCTTCTGCCAGCGCACGTTCAAGGTAGGTCAATGAGCGCGGCATGCCTGCCGGGAATATCAGGACTTGTTTAGCCACGCAGCACGCCTTTTTCACGCCTCAGGAATATGCTGGAGCAAAGATCAAGGTAAATCTGCCCCAGTTGGTAGCATCCCTCAAGGTATTCCTTCGAGACGATGTCGGTCTTCAGGAGTCGGTCCCACTGAAAGTTGGCCAGTGCTTTAAAGAAAATTCCGGGGCGATGCACTACTTTCAGACCAGCCTCGACGGCATCATGCTCCAGCACGTGTGTCAGCACAATGTTGTCATAGCGTCTCGGCAATGCTGCACTCTCGAATGTCGATTGAATAAATTGAATCTTACGGCCAAGTACCTTCTTCGCGGCTTCGGTCGCTACATCAAATGCTTCGACGCAGGGGATGTCGTCAAAATGGGGCAGGAATCGGCGCGTGAAATCCCCCGTGTAACTGCCAAGCTCGAGAAGGCTGCCGTTTCTGTAGAACGGCTCAAAAGAGTGAATCATGAAGGGATGCATCACATCAAAATCAAAGCTATAGGCGTATTTTTCGTTGACCGCGTTTTTCATATCGCTTAGTTCAAGGTCGTAGTTTCTGGGCCCGGGCATGGCTTGCCTTCTCCCAGTTAAGCTTCAAGCACAGCCAGACCGAAGCCGTTCCGGCCAAACTGATTGCCGTTGTAGATTAGGTAGACGTTGCTGTCAATCAGGCATAAGCATCGCCGTCGCTTTTCTCAATACTGCCCCGGATTACGGCCTGCGGCCTGCATCCGGGCTACGAACCCCGACGCCCGCCTTTGTAGCCCGGATGGAGCAACGCGCGCCCTGCAAGAAGTCCCCTTGGGGGGGGAAATCCGGGAAGAAACCCATGCACTACGCCGCACTCAGCTCATCCGGCTGTCGAATCAGACTCTCTGCGGGAATATCCAGCCCATGATGGAGCTTCCAGATCATCTTCAGGGTCAACGGGCGCTTATGGTTAAGGATTTCGTAAACCCGGTTTAAGCGACCGATCATCGGCTTTAAATCCTTGGGGGTCAGGCCCTTTTGCTCCATCTGGAATTTGATGGCCTCTACCGGATCGGGCAGTTCAAGCGGAAAGTGCTTCCTCTCGTAGGCCTCAATCAGCGTCACCAATACGTCAAGGCGTTCACCATCAGCGGTATTCGCTTTAGCGCCCATCAGCGCCTCGACATCCTTCAACGCCGCACGATAGTCAGCCTTGGTCTTGATCGGTTTGATATTCATCGTGTTGTCTCTTTCAAAAACCCTGAGCGTCCGACTATCGTCTTGGGATTGACTATTCAAGGATTACACTCGTTGCCGCCATCCTTGACATTGTAATCTACCCAATTACAATGCGTAAGTAATGCACCACCATACAATCCGATCGTGATTCGCAACTTTCGCCACAAAGGGCTGGAGCGGTATTTCGCGAAGAGCGACCGGAGCGGCATCGATGCCAGGCAAGCCGACCGCATCCGCCGGATTCTAGACCTACTGGATGCGGCGGCGGCACCCGCAGATATGGACCTGCCGGGATACCGCTTCCACAGCCTCAAGGGCGACCGCAAAGGCGCCTACGCGGTATCAGTATCCGGAAACTGGCGGATCACCTTCCGGTTTGAACGGGGCGATGCTGTAGACGTGAATTTGGAGGATTACCACTGATGAAGACCATGCGAGATCCGAAGAGAAAACCCACCCACCCGGGCGAGGTGTTGCGTGCGGACGTGCTGCCCGGCCTGGATATGTCCCAGACTGAGTTTGCGAAACGGCTCGGCGTGAGTCGGCTGTCCGTGTCTGAACTTTTGCTCGAAAAACGGGGGCTCTCCCCTGACATGGCCATCCGCATTGGCAAGCTGACCAACACCACGCCGGAGAGCTGGCTGCGGATGCAGCAAGCCTTGGACCTGTGGGAGTTGGAGAGGGACAGCAAGCGCTATCGGGATATAGAGCCGGTGGCGGTATAACCGATCGATCCCGATTCCGGTCCTGAGCCCTTGTAGCCCGGATGCAGCGCGCCTTTGTAGCCCGGATGAAGCGAAGCGAAATCCGGGGGAAGTCACCTTGGGTGGAAATCCGGGGGAAGTCACCTTGGGTGGCAATCAGGCATAAGCATCGCCGTCGCTTTTCTTAACACCCACCCCGGATTCCCGGCCTGCGGCCTTCATCCGGGCTACGAACCCCGCGCCATAACCGCCCTTGTAGCCCGGATGAAGCAACGCGGAATCCGGGGGCTGTCCCCTTAGGCGACGGCCTTTGGCCTGCCACCCAGGGTGACTTCCTTCGGGGCGCCTCCGGGTTACAAAATCTGCTGAACCAAATGAAATGGCCAGCGCACTACGCAACGATCTCCAGGCCCCGCTTCTGCACCAAGTGGAGCAGTTTGAGTGCGGTCCCGGTCGGCCGCTTTTGACCGATTTCCCACTTCTGCACCGTCGATACGCTGGTATTGAGTAGCGCTGCAAAGACCGCTTGGCTCACGTTTGAGGTTTCACGGATTTTCTTGATCTTACGGGGTGACAACGGTTCAATCGGCGGCAAACACAACCGATCGAATTCGCGCAGGGTGACCTGATCCATCACGCCCGCGGCATGTAGCCCCTGGGCCGTCTCACGCACGGCCTCAAGAATTGCTGATTTTGTCTTCCTCATCGCAATTTACCTCCATCAATTCACCGGCACCTTGTGCCTTGGCTAACGCCTGAGGCGTCTGCAATAATAAATACGCGGCAAGTTTCTTCAAGGCATCTTCCTCGTCCTTGTCGATGTTGCTGCGTTCGTTTTTGGGAAAACCAAACACGAAAAACCACCGGTTTCCCTTGTTGGTCGCCACCAGCGTACGAAATCCGCCCCTTTTACCTTGACCTTGGCGGGCAATCCGTTTTTTCAGTAGCCCGCCACCCAAATCTGCTTCATAAAGTCCAGCCGCCATTTCGCGGACCGCTTCGCAGAGGGCGCGCGTGCTCAGGTTTTGTTTTCTGGCCCAACGGTCAAACCAGAGGGTTTTGTATATCGCCATGCCTGTCTTCCTCGGCTACTCTATAGCACTAAGTGCTATAGATTGCAAGCGCAAAGCTTGAACACATTGCCCTACCCATTTTGGCGCGTTTCGTCGCCTGGCACCCGCGGTTTGCTTGGCAAAAAAGGCTTGGCCTTTAATTGACAAAAGTAGTTCATTGAACCACTCTAAACCATGAAGTTCGAATAGGACCCGACTAAAAGTGATGCCTGCTTTTCGCAAAGAGGATTCGATTTTGCCTACGTCCTTTTGCCTACGTCATTCACGCCTTCCTCGATGCCAATCGCCTGATTAAACAAGATCACCGTTGGGACTATGGCGAAGATCGATATCAGATGCTGGGGCAGATCGACGCTCGTTTGTTCTTTGTGACGTACACCGTGCGCAGTTCCGTGATTCGAATCATCTCAGCCCGTAAAGCCAATCAACGAGAGGTAAAGGAATATGAAGACCATTCGCGTGAAGCTTGATCCAGTTCGTATTGGAAAGTCAGCCAAGGGCAGAGCCAATCTGCGGATGCTCGATGCCACGACAGATGCTGACATTCTGATGCAGCAAAAAACTGACGATGCCGAGGCCCTGCAGGATGCCGCCAAATTCGCGCGAAGGGTGCGCAAACGACTGGGTTTGACCCAATTGGAATTCTCTCAGCGGATCGATGTCTCGCTCGATACCATTCGTAATTGGGAACAAGGCAAGCGTTGCCCGACAGGGGCCGCCAAGGCGCTTCTTAAAATACTGGATAAGGCCCCTGAGTCTGCGTTGTTGGCGCTGAGTTAAGCCTCGCGGCTCAGATAAAGCAAAGCCCCCGTAGCCCGGATGCCCGCACTGGTAGCCCGGATGTAATCCGGGGAGAAGCACCGCGATCATTTTTCTCAACACCCACCCCGGATTCCCGGCCTTCGGCCTTCATCCGGGCTACGAACCCCGATGACCTTGCCACGGTTTCACGTTCATCAGATTGCAGGTAAATGGAAGATGAACGGAGGACGTGATGAGCAAGAGGGAATTGGTTCCAAACCGGC
>CANIRI010000009.1 GCA_947469815.1 Comamonadaceae bacterium
ACCCTGTTCAGCGACGTGGCCGGCTCGATGCGCCAGGCCCATGTGGGCGCGGACTCCCGGGCCGAGGGGCGTACCGCGGGCTTGTTGCTGGGACGCATGGCGCGCCCGGGCCCGCGCTCGGTATTGCTACTGCTGTCCACAGCCACCCGCATGTCCAATGAAATCGAGCGGCGCATCGGTTTCGCCCAGGTGGTGGAAGACCGTTTTCCGGCACTGGAAGTCGTCCGCTTGAGCGACCTGCCCGCAGATGATGAAGACGCCTGCGACCACCTGGTGCACCACCTGCAAACGCAACTGGCGGCATCACAGATAAGCGGCGTGTACTGCGTGGGCGGCGCTACCGCCGGTACCGCCAAGGCGCTGGCCCAGTTGGGCCTGACGACCGAAGTACCGCTGGTAGCCCACGATCTGACGACGACCCACCAGACCATGCTGGTGGATGGAAGCCTTGCTTTTGTGCTGCACCAGGACGTGCATTACTGCGTGCTCACGGCAGCGCGCACCCTGCGCGGCCTGTGCGAAAACATCCGTGGCGCACCCAATGTGGTGCAGCCCCGGGTCGAAATCTTGACTGCTGAAAATCTGCATTGATACGGCGGCCGGATGTGTGTTGGTGTGTTGGTCTCTGTTTATTACTTTGAGGAGAACTGTTGATGAAGAAGCTACTGAAAAAACTGCCTGCACTCGCGTCCGTCGCGTTGGCTGGCGCACTGAGCGTGGGCGGCGTCCAGGCCCAGGAAAAAACCATCACCTTGTGCTGGGCAGCATGGGATCCAGCCAACGCCCTGGTGGAGTTGTCCAAGGACTTCACGGCGCAAAGCAAGGTCAAGATGAAGTTCGAATTTGTGCCATGGCCAAATTTCGCGGACCGCATGCTCAATGAGTTGAACTCCAAGGGCAAGCTGTGCGACCTGATCATTGGCGACAGCCAGTGGATCGGCGGCTCGGCGGAGAGCGGCCACTACGTCAAGCTCAATGACTTCTTCGCCAAAGAAGGCATCAAAATGACCGACTTTGCACCCGCTACGGTGGTCGGTTACGCCGAGTGGCCCAAGAACACGCCCAACTACTGGGCGCTGCCTGCCATGGCCGACGCGCTGGGCTGGACCTACCGCAAAGACTGGTTCGGCAAGCCCGAAATCCAGGCTGAGTTCAAGAAGAAGCACAACCGGGATCTGGCCCCACCCAAGACCTGGACCGAGTTCAAGCAAGTGTCCGAATTCTTCCAAGGTCGCGAGATCGATGGCAAGAAGGTCTATGGCGCCTACATCTTCACCGAGCGCGGCTCTGAAGGCATCACCATGGGCGTGAGCAATGTGTTCTACCCCTTTGGCTTCAAGTACCAGAACCCGGCCAAGCCGTATGACCTCGACGGCTACGTCAACTCGGCGGATTCGGTGCGCGCACTGGAGTTCTACAAGTCGCTGTACAAAGGCAGCACGCCTCCCGGCATGACCAACTCCTACATGGGCGAAGGTCTGGACGCATTCAAGTCCGGCCAGGTCGCGATGATGATGAACTGGTTTGCCTTCTTCCCGGGCCTGGACAAAGACCCGCAAGTGGGTGGCGCGAAGATTGGTTACTTTGTGAACCCGTCGGACAAAGCCAAGGGTGTGCAGCTGGGCGGCCAGGGCATCTCGGTGGTGTCGTACTCGCCGAACCGCAACGAAGCGCTGCAGTACATCAAGTGGTTCGCGAACCCTGAGGTGCAGAAAAAATGGCAGGCCATTGGCGGCTCTTCGGCACACAACGCGGTGCTCAAAGACCCTGGCTATCTGAAGAGCGCACCGTATGCGGCAGCGTTCCAGGAGTCTATGAACCAGGTGGTCGACTTCTGGGCTGATCCGTCTTACGCGCAGCTGATGCTGGCTGAGCAAAAGCGGGTGCATGACTTTGTGGTGGCCGACAAAGGCACCGCCAAGGAAGCACTGGACGGCCTGGTGGCTGACTGGAAGAAAGTGTTCAAAGAAGACGGCAAGATCAAGTAACCTGCCCCTTCGGTAAACCCTTGCACCCGTCTTTCATGCGCGCATGGAAGACGGGTGCCCTTCACCGGCTGTAACGCCTTTCCCGGCTCACTGACTGCAAGCCCCTATGTCCACAACGAATCCCCTGGCTGACCGTTTGGCACGCGCCACCCCCGCGCCGCTGGCGCAGCGCATGCGCGGCTTGTCGGATCGCTCGATTGCCTGGCTCTTCATTGGCCCGACCATGCTGCTGCTGCTGGCCATCAATATTTTTCCGCTGATCTGGACGATCAAACTCTCGTTCACCAATTTCCGCGCCAACCGTCCCAATGCGACGCCCGTCGATGTCGGCATCGACAACTATGTCTCGGTGCTCACCGACCCCGATGTGTGGGCCGCCATGCAGACCACCGCGCATTTCGTGTTCTGGACCATTTTTCTGCAAACCCTGATCGGTTTTGCCTTGGCCTACCTGATTGACCGCAAATTCCGCGGCCACGGTTTTTGGACCACCCTGATTCTGATTCCCATGATGTTGTCACCCGCCGTGGTGGGCAACTTCTGGGCCTTTTTGTACCAGCCCCAAACCGGCTTGTTCAATGTCATCGCCTCCTTCATCAGCGGTGTCTCGCCCTCGTCGTTTTCCATGCTGGGTGAAGTGCCGCTGGCGCCCTGGGCCATCGTCATCGTCGACGTCTGGATGTGGACGCCCTATGTCATGCTGATCTGCCTGGCAGGACTGCGCTCGATTCCCGATTACATCTACGAGGCTGCCGAAGTCGACCGCGCCTCCAAATGGCGGCAGTTCTGGTCCATCACCCTGCCCATGGTCTTGCCCTTCATCATGCTGGCGGTTTTGTTCCGGGGTATTGAGAACTTCAAGATGTTTGACATGGTCAATCTGCTGACCTCGGGCGGGCCGGGATCTACTACCGAGGTCGCCTCGATCACGCTCAAGCGCGAGGCCTTTGAGAAATGGCGCACAGGCTATTCCTCGGCCTTTGCGATCATTTTGTTTGTCGCGGTCTTTGGGCTGGCCAACATCTACGTCAAAGCCCTTAACCACATCAAAAACCGCTAGGGACTTCCGCATGCGCAAAGGTATCAGCACCGCCCATTCGGTGGTCGACCCCTCTTCCGGCAGCCAGTGGTTTGCCAGTGTGGTGGTCGTGTTCTACGCCCTGGTCACCATGATCCCGCTGGTGTGGATCATCATGACCGGCTTCAAAACCCCGGCCGACTCGATCAGCTACCCGCCCAAAATCGTCTTCAGCCCGTCGGTCGAGGGTTACTGCAACCTGTTCACCACCCGCTCGCGCCAGACCGACGAATACCTGGCCAGCCTGCCACCGGCGCAAGGACGCTGCGAAGAAATCGCGCGCAGCCAGCATATGGCGGTAGCCGGCCCGTCCAATTTCGCGCCGCGCTTTGCCAACTCGCTGATCATTGCGTTTGGTTCCACCATTTTGTCGGTGGGCTTTGGGGTAATGGCGGCCTATGCGTTTTCGCGCTTCAAGGTGCCGCTGAAAGACGATTTGTTGTTCTTCATTTTGTCCACTCGCATGATGCCGCCGATTGCGGTGGCGATCCCTATCTACCTGATGTACCGGGAACTGGGCTTATCCGACACGCGGCTGGGCATGATTCTGTTGTACAGCGCGGTCAATGTGTCGCTGTCGGTGTGGTTGCTCAAGGGCTTTATTGACGAGATCCCGCGCGAATACGAAGAGGCCGCCATGGTCGACGGCTACACCCGCTTGCAGGCCTTTCGCAAAGTGGTACTGCCGCAAGCCGTGACCGGCATCGTGGCCACCGCCATCTTCTGCCTGATCTTTGCCTGGAACGAGTACGCCTTTGCGGTCTTGCTGACCTCGGGCGAGGCCCAAACCGCGCCGCCCTTTATCCCCATCATCATCGGCGAAGGTGGCATGGACTGGCCCGCCGTTGCGGCTGGAACCACGCTGTTCCTGGTGCCCATACTGGTCTTCACCGTGCTCCTGCGCAAGCATTTGCTGCGCGGCATCACATTTGGCGCTGTGCGCAAATAGGGGAGCGACATCGCCATGGCCTACACCGAGTCCTCCGCCCCTACCGCCCAGACCTCCGCTGCGCCCCGCAGCAACTGGCCGCGCTGGCTGCGCCGCAACACCATGGAGCTGGTGGCCTGCGGCGTGATCGGCCTGGGGCTGTTCATGCTGCTGCAGCCCTTCGCGCTGTTTTTGTACACCTGGTCTTTCCTCACCATGCTTGCTGGTACGGTGATGTTCATGGTGGTTTCCAAGTTTCCCGAATAAGACCATGGCCGATATCCGCGTTCAGCAACTGCGCAAAGCCTTCGGCGACTTTGTGGCCGTCAAAGACTCGTCCTTCGTCGTTAACGACGGCGAATTTTTCTGCCTGCTGGGGCCCTCGGGCTGCGGCAAAACCACCACACTGCGCATGATCGCCGGGCTGGAGTTGCCCACCGAAGGGCAGATCTTTCTGGGCGGGGAAGATGTGACATTCAAGCGCGCCTCCGCCCGCGATATTGCGTTTGTGTTCCAGATGTTTGCGCTGTACCCGCATATGTCGGTGCGCCAGAACATCGCCTTTCCGCTGGTGTCGCAAGGCATGCCGCGCGCCGAGATCGAAACCCGGGTGGCGCAGGCCGCCGCCACACTGCAGATCACGCATTTGCTCAAACACTCCGTCTCGGGCCTGACCAGTGGCGACCGCCAGCGTGTGGCGCTGGGGCGCGCCATCGTGCGCCAACCTTTGGCCTTCATGATGGATGAGCCGCTGGGCGCACTCGATGCGGAGTTCCGCGAATTGATGTGCCTGGAATTGCGCGCCCTGCACGACCGCCTGGGTGCGACCACGGTGTATGTCACCCACGACCAGCGCGAAGCCATGGCCATGGCCGACAAAATTGCCATCATGAACCAGGGTGTGATCGAGCAGCTCGGCGCGCCGCAAGAAATTTACGAGCGCCCGGCCAGCGTGTTTGTGGCTGACTTCATGGGCTCGCCTTCGATGAACTTTGTCCCCACCCATGCTGCGCTGGCGCGCGGCGCAACCCAGTTGCCGGTCGGCAACGCGGCCCTTGACATACCTGCCGTACAGGAACACGTGAGCGCCCGCGCGCTGCTCTACGGTGTGCGCCCCGAGCATGTGCGCCTGGACGGCGACGCGCCCTTGCGCGCCGAAGTCATAGGCGTGGAATACCTGGGCAACTGCCAGATCGTGACCCTCAAAACCACCCAGGACAGCGTGGTGCGTGCCAAAGTCAGCGTGCAGACCCGCGCGGCCCGGGGCGACCAGACCGGGCTGGCCTTTGACAGCACCCAGATCACCCTGTTCGACCAGGACAGCGGCCGCGCCATCCGCACCGCCCGCGACGATATGCCCTTGACCGGCGCAGCACACACGGGAGCCGCCCATGGCTGATCTCGCACTCTCGCACGTCAGCAAAAGCTTTGGCGCGCAAACCGCCGTCACGGACCTGGAACTGTCTATCGCCAGTGGCGAACTCGTCGTGCTGCTGGGTCCCAGCGGCGCAGGCAAAACCACCACCTTGCGGCTGGTGGCTGGCTTGGAGTCACCGGACAGCGGCAGCGTCACCATCGCCGGGCGCGATGTCACGCGACTGGCTCCGGCCCTGCGCGATGTGACCTTTGTGTTCCAGCAGTACTCGCTGTACCCGCACCTCAGTGTCTACGACAACCTGGCCTTTCCGCTGCGCTCGCCGCTGCGCAAAACCAATGAGGCCGATGTCAAAGCCAAGGTGCTCGAAGTCGCCCGCATGCTGCGCATGGAAGACAAGCTGCAAAACCCGGCGACCAAGCTCTCGGGCGGGCAGATGCAGCGCGTGGCCATAGGCCGGGCGCTGGTGCGTAACCCTGCGGTTTATTTAATGGACGAGCCGCTGTCCTCACTGGACGCCAAGCTGCGCAATGACCTGCGTCTGGAGCTCAAACGCATCCAGCAAGACACCGGCGCCACCATGCTCTATGTCACACACGACCAGGTCGAAGCGCTCACGCTGGCCAACCGCATCGGCGTGCTCGACCACGGGCGCATGGTGCAACTCGGCACGCCACAAGAGGTTTACGAAGACCCGCACACCGTGGCTGTGGCCAGCCGCCTGGGCTCGCCACGCATCAACCTGCTGCCCCGCTCCGCGTTGGGCCAAGCGGCCCTGCCCACTGCGGTGCACACCGTGGGCGTGCGTGCGGAGCATGTGCAACTCGTGGAGGCTGCGGGCGCGCCTCTGCGCGGACGGGTGCAGCGCATTGAGCGCCTGAGCGACCAGTACCTTTTGCACCTGCGTCTGAATGACACCGACACCGAATTGATTGTCTCCGCGCCACCCGAACAGCTCGCCCACGCCGGGCAGGAAGTCGGCATCCACATCGTCCAAAGCCTGTGGTTCGACGCGGCAGGGCTGCGTGTGCGCGGCTGAAAATCCATTGCCTTTAGGGAAAAATCGACCATGTCCTTCACCCCCATGATCCAAAACGCCACGCAAACGCTGGTAGACCACCTTGACGAACTGACTGCGCTGGACCAGGCCATTGGCGACGGCGACCACGGCCTGAATATGAAGCGCGGCGCGCAAGCCATACAAGCCAAGCTACCCGAGATGGAAGGCAAAGGCCTGCACGAATCGCTCAAAACCATGGGCAAGACCTGTGTGGCCATGATCGGCGGCTCCTCGGGTCCGGTCTTTGGCACCTTGCTGATGACGCTGGGCAAAGAGCTGCCACCCGAACCCACATCGCAGGATTTCGCCCTGGCCTTGCGCGCCAGCATCGAAGCGCTGACCCGTCTGGGCAAAGCCGAGGTGGGGCAAAAAACCCTGCTCGACGTGCTCGACCCGGTGCAAAAAGTGCTGGCTGCAGGCGGGCCGGATCTGATCGCGCGCGTGCGCCAATGTGCGTTTGACAGCGCGCAGGCCACGGCCGATATGGATGCCACGCGCGGGCGCTCGTCCTTTCTCGGCGACCGCGCCAAAGGCCATGTGGACCCCGGATCGCGCTCCATGGCACTGATCATCGGCTCGGTGTGCGACAGCCTGCAGGCGGCCTGAAAATACCTTTATCCCCCACTTTTTTTGACGCAGAGGCGCACCATGAAAAACCTGATGAACAACGTTGACAACGTGCTCACCGAATCGCTGGACGGCTTTGCCGCAGCGCATGCCGACATCGTCGCGCTCGGCGCGGAACATGAATTTGTGCGCCGCAAGCGCAACAAGCCGGGCAAGGTTGCGTTGATCTCCGGCGGCGGTGCCGGGCACGAGCCTCTGCACGCCGGTTTTGTCGGCCACGGCATGCTCGACGCGGCCTGCCCGGGCCAGATCTTCACCTCGCCCACGCCCAACCAAATGATGAATGCCGCGCAAGCCGTAGACGGTGGCGCTGGCGTTCTCTTCATCGTCAAGAACTACTCCGGCGACATGATGAATTTCCAGATGGCCTCCGAAATGCTGGACCAGGAAAACGCCGTGGTGGTGGTCAATGACGATGTGGCGGTGGAAGACTCGACTTACACCACAGGACGGCGCGGCGTGGCCGGCACGCTGATCGTGGAAAAAATTCTGGGCGCTGCCGCCGAGCGCGGCGAAACACTGGCTGCGCTGAAAACGCTGGGCGACGCAGTCAACAAAGCCACTGCGTCCATGGGCGTGGCGCTGACCTCATGCACCGTACCCGCTGCAGGCAAACCGACCTTCCAAATCGGCATGGACGAGATGGAAGTCGGTGTGGGCATACACGGCGAGCCAGGCCGCCGCCGTGTGCCCTTGGCCAGCGCCGACGCCATTGCCGAAGAGCTCACCGGCGCAGTCCTCAAAGACCTGGCCCTGCAATCGGGGCAAGAAGTCATTCTGCTGGTCAACGGTTTTGGCGGCACGCCCCTGGTGGAGCTGTACCTGATGGTCAACGCCGCCCGCAAGGTGCTGGACCGCCACGGCATCCGCGTGGCGCGGCACCTCACCGGGTCTTATGTGACCTCTTTAGAGATGGCCGGTTGCTCGATCACCGTCACCGCCGTCACGCCGGAATTTTTAGCCCTGTGGGACGCGCCGGTACACACCGCCGCCTTGCGCTGGGGCATGTGAACCCCCGCGCTCCGGTGCCCACATTTAAAACGTGATGGGCTTGGTGTGCCAGATTTCGCGGGCGTACTGCTCAATCGTGCGGTCCGCTGAAAACGGGCCCATGGCCGCGATGTTGTGCAGGGCTTTGAGGGCCCAGGCGTCGGGGTCGCGGTAGGCGGCATCCGCTGCGTTTTGTGCAGCGGCATAGCCGGGGTAATCGGCCAGCAGCAGGTAGTGGTCGCCCCAATTCACCAGCGCGTCATAAATGCTTTGGTAACGCTGCGGCTCCTCCGGGCTGAAAAGGCCGTCGCGAATGGCCAGCAGTACCTCTTGCAATTCAGGGCAGTTTTCCAGCGCGTCGGCGGGTTGGTATCCGGCAGCGCGGGTCGCAGCGACTTCGGGCGCGGTCAGGCCGAAGATGAAAATGTTGTCTTCGCCCACGCCATCCAGAATTTCGACATTGGCCCCATCCAGCGTGCCGATGGTTAGCGCGCCGTTGAGCGCGAGTTTCATATTGCCGGTGCCGGAAGCCTCGGTCCCGGCCGTGGATATCTGTTCGGACAGGTCGGCTGCGGGGATGATGCGCTCGGCCAGGCTGACGCTGTAGTTGGGGATGAACACCACCTTGAGCTTGTCGCCCACGCGGAGATCGTTATTCACCGTGTTGGCGACGTCGTTGATCAGCTGAATGATGAGCTTGGCCATGTGGTACGCCGAGGCCGCTTTACCGGCGAACACGACCACACGCGGCACCACACCGGCCTGCGGTTCGCGCAGGATGCGCTGGTAGCGCGCGATCACGTGCAAGACGTTGAGCAACTGGCGCTTGTATTCGTGGATGCGCTTGACCTGCACATCAAACATGGCGTGCACCGGTAGCACCAGCCCCATATTCGTTTGCACCCAGTCTGCCAGGCGCTGCTTGTTGGCGCGTTTGGCGTCTTGCAGGGCCTTGATCAGCGCCGGTTTGTGCGCCAAGGGCTCCAGCCCACCGAGTTGCGTCAGGTCGCGCCGCCAGCCGGTGCCGATGTATTTGTCCAGCACGTCTGAGAGCGCCGGATTGGCCTGCGCCAGCCAGCGGCGCGGGGTGATGCCATTGGTTTTGTTGTTGAAGCGCGCCGGCCATATCTGGGCGAATTCGGCAAATATCGACTGCTGCATCAGCTGCGAATGCAGGGCCGATACCCCGTTGATCGAATGGCTGGCCACCACCGCCAGATAGGCCATGCGGACCCTGCGCTCGCCTTGTTCATCCACCAGGGATACACGGCGCAACATCTCAGCGTCTGCTCCTTTGGCGCTCAGGTCAGCGAGAAAACGTGCGTTGATGTCATAGATGATCTGCAAATGGCGCGGCAGGATGCGGCCGAACATTTCCACCGGCCAGGTCTCCAGTGCCTCGTGCATCAGCGTGTGGTTGGTATACGAGAAAACACCCTGGCACAGCGCCCAGGCCTGGTCCCAGGGCAAGGCGTGTTCGTCGAGCAGCAAGCGCATCAACTCAGGGATGGCCAGCACCGGATGGGTGTCGTTCAGGTGGATGCTCACCTTGGCAGGCAAGTGGCTGAAGTCCTCATGGGTCTGGCGGTAACGGCGCAGCAAATCCTGCACGCTGGCGCTGACGAAGAAGTATTCCTGGTGCAAGCGCAGCTCGCGCCCGGCGGGCGTGGAGTCGTCCGGGTACAGCACACGGCTGACATTCTCAGAGTGGTTTTTGCTCTCGACCGCCGCAAAATAATTCCCGCGGTTGAAAGCGCCGAGATCGATTTCGTGGGTGGCCTTGGCCGACCACAGGCGCAGGGTGTTGGTGGCCTGCGTGTCGTAGCCGGGGATGATGGTGTCGTAGGCCATGGCCTGTACCTCATCGGCGCTGATCCATTGGTGAAACCCTTTTTCTTCCACCACATGACCGCCGAATTGCACCCGGTACACCACCTCGGGCCGGGCAAATTCCCATGGGTTACCTTGGGTCAGCCAGTAGTCGGGAACCTCGACTTGCCGGCCGTCCACAATGGTCTGGCGGAACATGCCGTAGTCGTAGCGGATTCCGTAACCAAAGCCCGGGATATTCAGCGTGGCCATGGCATCCAGAAAACAGGCCGCCAGCCGCCCCAGGCCGCCGTTGCCCAAAGCTGCATCCGGCTCGAGCTCACTGATGGCCGCCATATCCACGCCAAAGTCCAGCAACGCCTGCCGCACCCGGCTACGCAGGCCCAATGCCAACAGGGCGTTGCCAAAAGTGCGCCCCACCAAAAATTCCATGGACAGGTAATACACCCGCTTGGAATCCTGGGCGTACTGCGCGCGGGTGGTTTTCATCCAGCGCTCAATCAACTGGTCGCGCACAGCGAAGGCTGCGGCGTTGAGCCAATCCTGGGCGCTGGCGGCCTGCGGGTCTTTGCCCACGCTGAACATCAGCTTGTTGGCGATGGCGCGTTTGAGCGACTCCAGATCCCGCTTGGGGCTGTCGAATGGAAATGCGGCCACGGGGGCGATGGAATCAAGTGAATTCATGTGCGGTTTGAAAGTGCAAAGAGGGGTCAAGAGAGAAGCGACGCATACAGATCGCGGTAGAGCAAGGCGGATTGTTCCCAACCCGATGCAATTCGCATGCCGTTTTGGCGCACACGGCTCCAATCGGCGCGGCGGCGGTACAGCGCAAAGGCCCGGCGCACCGCGCGGCGGTAATCGGTGGTATCGAAGTTGTCAAAAACGAAACCGGTGGCGCTGCGGTCATCCAGCGACTCCAGATCGGTGTCGACCACGGTGTCGGCCAGGCCCCCGACGCGGCGCACCAGCGGCAGGCTGCCGTATTTCAAGCCGTAGAGCTGGGTCAGGCCGCAGGGCTCGAAGCGCGAGGGAACCAGGGTGACGTCGCTGCCGCCAAATATGCGGTGCGCCAGCGCCTCGTCGTAGTCCAGCCGCACCGCCATGCGCCCCGGGTGCGCTTGCGCTTGCGCTGCCAGCGCATGTTCCAAGGCGGTGTCGCCGCTGCCCAAAACCAGCAGCTGTCCGCCACCACCCACCACTTCCTCGACGCCGCCGAGCACCAGCGGCAGGCCTTTTTGTTCGGTGAGTCTGCCGACCAGCGAAAACAACGGGGCATCGGGCAGTAGATCCAAACCGGTCTCGATTTGCAAGGCCGCTTTGTTCAGCGCCTTGCCGGTCAGTTTGCGCCCATCAAACGGATGGGCCAGCAAGGCATCGTGGCCCGGGTCCCAGACGCTACCGTCCACGCCGTTCAAGATGCCGCTGAGCTGCGCGGCGCGGCTGCGCAACAGCCCGTCCAGGCCGAATCCTTGTTCCGGGGTCTGGATTTCGCGGGCGTAGCTGGGGCTGACGGTGCTGATGTGGTCGGCATAGACCAGGGCGGCTTTCATGAACGACACCTGGCCGTAAAACTCCAAGCCGTTGACACCAAAGGCGCTGGCGGGCAGGCCCAGATCGGCAAAACAAGTGGCGGCAAAGCAGCCCTGGTAGGCCAGGTTGTGGATGGTGAACAGGGTAGGAACCCGCTGCGGGCTGTCCCAGTAGGCCATGCAGGCCGGTGCCAGCCCGGCGTGCCAGTCATGGCAATGCACCAATTGGGGGCTCCAGCCCGCGTCCAAGCCGTAGGCCAGGTGCGCCGCGCCCCAGGCCAGTGCAGCGAAGCGGCGGTGGTTGTCCGCATAGGGGTTGTGCTGGGCATCGTGGTACGGGTTGCCGGGCCGGTCATACAGGCCGGGCGCCATCAGCACATAGGCCTGCAGCGCGCCACCCGCGGTACCCAGGCCGGGCAATTCACCGAGCACGATGTCCACGCC
Source organism: Comamonadaceae bacterium (assembly GCA_947469815.1). Classification (GTDB taxonomy): domain Bacteria; phylum Pseudomonadota; class Gammaproteobacteria; order Burkholderiales; family Burkholderiaceae_C; genus Allorhodoferax. The sequence goes on from CANIRI010000009.1 coordinate 11,850, forward strand.
CTCGCCCCAGGGCGTCGTGAAGCTGCCAACTTTTTCCGGCGCGCGAAGCCCCGCGACGACGGCAGGGAATCCGGGCAGCAAGGCCCGCACCGCGCAACCCTGCGCGCCCAGCGCGGCGGGCAGCGCGCCCGCCACATCGGCAAGACCACCGGTTTTGAGCAAGGGGAACAGTTCGGCGCTGACCTGGAGAATGCGCATGTACAAGACCCCGGACGGGGCGATTAGGAAGGCTTCAATGCGTCGAGCATAGCCGTGGTGATCAGGACCACGCCGCTGTCGGTGCGCTCGAAGCGCGCCGCGTCCAGCACCGGATCTTCACCAACGACCAGGCCGTCCGGCAATTCGCAGCCGCGGTCCACCACCACCTTGCTCAAACGGCAGCTCCGGCCCACCGTGACATCGGGCAAAAACACCGCCTGGTTGATGACACAAAACGAATGCACCCGCACGCCAGAGAACAAGACCGAATTGCTGACCACCGAGCCCGACACAATGCAGCCGCCAGACACCATGGTGTTGATCGCCTGCCCGTGCTTGCCCAGTACATCCTGCACAAACTTGGCGGGCGGCAACTGGCGCTGGTTGGTCCAGATCGGCCAACTGGTGTCGTAAATATCGAGCGCGGGGGTGACGGATGCCAGGTCCAGATTGGCCTCCCAAAAGGCGTCGATCGTGCCGACGTCTCGCCAGTAAGGTTGGGACTCCTGCGTGGACGACACGCAGGACATGGAAAACGGATGGGCAATGGCACGCCCCTCTTCCACCACGCGGGGAATCACGTCTTTGCCAAAGTCGTGGCTGGAGGCGGGGTTGGCCAGGTCTTCGTCGAGCACCCGGTACAGGTACGCGGCGTTGAAGATGTAGATGCCCATGCTGGCCAGCGCCATCTTAGGGTTGCCCGGCATGGCTTCGGGCTGCGCAGGTTTTTCAGCAAAACTGACGATGGTACGCGCCGCGTCAACGGCCATCACGCCGAATGCGCTGGCCTCCTGCAAGGGCACTTCGATGCAGCCGACGGTGCAATCCATGCCGCTGTCCACGTGGTCCTTGAGCATTAGCGAGTAATCCATTTTGTACACATGGTCACCGGCCAGGATCACCACGTATTCCGGGTGGCTGCTTTGAATGATGTCCAGGTTCTGGTAAATCGCATCCGCCGTGCCACGGTACCAATGCTCTTCGTTGAGCCGTTGCTGCGCCGGTAGCAGATCCACCATCTCGTTGAGCTCTGCGCGCAAAAAACTCCAGCCGCGCTGCAAATGCCGCAAAAGCGAATGTGATTTGTACTGGGTGATGACGCCAATCCGCCGGATGCCGGAGTTGACGCAGTTGGACAGCGCGAAATCGACGATGCGGAATTTGCCACCGAAATACACCGCCGGTTTGGCGCGCCGGTCTGTCAGTTGTTTCAAACGCGAGCCACGTCCACCGGCCAGCACCAGGGCGATGGTGCGGCGCACCAGCATATGGGGCTGCGTGGCGTGCTTGTGCGCGGCATCGGTGATGGGCATCGGGTATCTCCTGCGTGGTTCGTGTAGCGTTTATGCGGGCGCTGCGCTGGCAAGCCACAAACTCCCCGGCGCCAGCGTTTCTGCATCGTTCAGTTGTCGATTAAGGCAGTCGCCGCCACCCGTGTCAATATGGAGAAACCACACCCCGGGGGGCAGTTCAAAGCGCAAGGCCTCGGTGTCGCCATTGATGATGAGCAGGCAAGGCGCTTGGAAAGGCCCGCTTGGCGACACCTGGCCGGGGCCTGGTGCCGCGGCTAGCTGCAGTGCCAACGCCTTGTGCGCCGGGTCGTTCCAGTCGTCGGGCTGCGGGCTGCTGCCGTCGGGCAAGAACCAGCGCGCCACTACGCCCTGTTTCAGGGCATCCTGTTCACCATCGTCGTCCCCCGTGGAGCGCCACCAGTGGGCGCTGCCCAGTACAGCCCGGCTGCGGCGCAGCGCATGCACCGCGCCGATGAAATCCGCATAGCCCAGATCGGCCCGCGTCCAATCGAGCCAGCTGATGGCGTTGTCCTGGCAATAGGCGTTGTTGTTGCCGCCCTGGCTGTGGCCGATGCTGTCACCGGCCTGCACCATCGGCGTGCCCAGCGATAGCAGCGTGACCGCCAGCAGCACGCGCTGCCATTGGCTGCGTTCGGCCTGAATTTGCGGGTTGTTGGAATCGCCTTCCACACCGCAGTTGATGCTCAGGTTGTGGCCATGGCCGTCGCGGTTGTTCTCTCCGTTGGCCTGGTTACGCCGTTCGCTGTAGCGCAGCAAATCGGCCAGGGTGAAGCCGTCATGCGCGGCAACAAAATTCATGCTGCTGTGCGCCGCACGCGTATCGGCATCAAAGGTGTCGCTGGACCCCGCCAAGCGCGTGGCCCAGTCGCCCAGACCCACATTGCGTTGCAGCCAAAAGCCGCGCTGGCCGTCACGGAAACGGTCATTCCACTCCAGCCAGCCGGGCGGAAACTGCCCCAGTTGGTAGCCGCCCTCGCCAATGTCCCAGGGCTCGGCAACCAGCGTGCAAGTGGACAGCACCGGGTCATTGGCAATGGCCTGCAGCAGGGGCGCGCGGGCAGAAAACGCATAAGCCTGCGCCGCCGAGCCACGCCCGAGTGTGGGCGCCAGGTCAAAACGAAAACCGTCGATACCAAAGTCCAGCACCCAACTGCGCAAGCTTTGCAGCACCATGCGCGTCACCAGCGGATGGTCCAGCCGCAGGCAGTTGCCGCAGCCGGTCCAGTTGCGGTACTGCGCCGGGTCGTCCGGGTCCAGGTGGTAGTAGGTGGCGTTGTCGATACCGCGCGGGCCCAGCGTGGGGCCGTGTTCATCGGTCTCGCCGCTGTGGTTGTAGACCACATCGAGCAGCACCTCCAACCCTGCTGCGTGCAGGGCGCTGACCATGTCGCGCAACTCGCTGCGCGGGCTGCTGCCGGGCTGGCCGCTCCAATAGCGCGCGGTCGGCGCGCTCCAGGCGATCGGGCTGTAGCCCCAGTAATTGCGAAGGTTCAGCTTGATCAGCCGCAGCTCATCGGCGCAGGTGGCCAAGGGCATCAGGCTGAGGGTGGTGACGCCCATTTTTTGGAGATGCGCAATCGCCGCAGGGTGGGCCAAACCGGCATACGTGCCGCGCAATGCGGCGGGTATCTCCGGGTGCAAAGCGGTAAAGCCTTTGACATGCAGTTCGCACACCAAACGCTGTGCCGGGTCGATGGCAGGGCCGCGCGCTGCCGGTGTGAACGGTTCGGCCACGACCGCTTTCAAAGCCAGGTGCGCGTTGTCGCGGCTGTCTTGCAACAGCGGCGCATCGGGCTGGTGGCCGAGGTGTATGTCCTGCCCGGCGTATTCGCCCAGGACCTGCACTGCGCACGGATCGAGCAAGAGCTTGTGCGGATTGAAGCGCTGGCCTTGCGCCGGGTTCCAGGGGCCGTGCACACGCCAGCCGTAAACCAAGCCCGCCACTGCGCCCGGCAGCAGCGCTTGCCAGATACCGTCTACCGCTGTGGGCATCTGCAAACGCTGGATTTCAGTGTGACCTGCGGCATCAAACAGACACAAGTCCACCGCCTGCGCGTTGGGTGCGGCCAATGCAAAAGCCACGCCGCCATCGACTACCGATGCGCCCAGTGCAGGCGCGCCGTGCAAAGGCCGAAGCACCACGTCCATCACGCCGGCATCAAACCCGGCTCCAGCACCAAACACGACAGCGGCGGCAAATGCAGAACCAAGGATTGCCCGTTCCCGTGCGCCCACTGCGCATCCGCATGCAGGCTGCCGTTGCCGATACCGCTGCCACCGTACACGGCCGCATCGGTGTTGATCAGCTCGCGCCACGCGCCGCCCTGCGGCACACCCAGCCGGTAAGCCGCGCGCGGCAGCGGCGTGAAATTGCAGACCACCACTGCGCACTGCCCGCTGCGCGACCAGCGCGCAAAGGCCAACACCGATTGGGCATGGTCTTCGTGCGCAATCCAGCTGAAGCCGCCGGGCTCGACATCCTGCTCATACAAAGCGGGAAAAGCGCAGTACACGCGGTTGAGGTCGCGCACCAAACGCTGCACGCCGGCATGAGCCGGCTGGTCTTGCAAATGCCAGGGCAGGCTATCGGCATCGGCCCATTCCGTGGGCTGCGCGAACTCGCTGCCCATGAATAACAGTTTTTTACCTGGGTAGGCCCACATCAGACCGTAGAGCGTGCGCAAATTGGCGAATTGCTGCCACGGGTCGCCCGCCATTTTGCCCAGCAGCGAACGCTTGCCGTGCACCACTTCGTCGTGCGAGAGCGGCAGCACAAAGTTTTCGCTGAAGGCGTACATCAGCCCGAAGGTCAGCAGGTTCTGGTGGTGGCGGCGGTACACCGGGTCGAGCTGCATGTAGTCCAGCGCGTCGTGCATCCAGCCCATATTCCATTTGAAGTGAAAGCCCAGGCCGCCGCTGGCCAAGTCCGGCGCAGGCGGGCGGCTCACGCCGGGGAAGGCGGTGGACTCTTCGGCAATCATCAAAGTGCCGGGCCGCTCCACGCCGATCTGGTGGTTGAGGCGGCGCAGAAATTCCATGGCCTCCAGGTTTTCGCGCCCGCCGTGGCGGTTGGGTATCCACTGGCCGGGGCCACGGCTGTAGTCGCGGTAAAGCATGGACGCCACGGCGTCCACCCGCAGGCCGTCAATGCCAAAACACTCCAACCAGTAGAAGGCGTTGCCGATCAAAAAGTTGCGCACCTCGGAGCGGCCGAAGTTGTAGATCAGCGTGTTCCAGTCCTGGTGAAAACCCTCTTTGGGGTCGGCGTATTCGTACAAATGCGTGCCATCGAAATCGGCCAGACCGTGCGCGTCACTGGGAAAATGCGCGGGCACCCAATCCAGAATCACGCCCAGTCCGGCTGCATGGGCCGCGTCGACAAAGTACTGAAAATCTTCCGGGCTACCAAAGCGCGCCGTCGGTGAAAAAAGCCCCAGCGGCTGATAGCCCCAGGACGCATCGAAGGGATGCTCGCTCACCGGCAGCAGTTCCAGATGCGTGAAGCCGAGGTCGCGGGCATACGGCACCAGCGTGTCGGCGAGTTCGCGGTAATTCAACCAGCGCCAGCCGTCGGCCTTGCGCCACGAGCCCAGATGCACTTCGTACATGGACATCGGCGCACCCAGAGCGTTGGCGGCGGCGCGCGCGGGCTGCATAGCCCGCCGGGCGGGCAGTCCGCAGACCACGCTGGCGGTGCCGGGCCGCAATTCCGATTGGAAGGCGTAGGGGTCGGCCTTGAGCGTGACTTTGTCGTGCGCGCCCAGAATTTCAAATTTGTAAACATCGCCCCGCACCACCTGGGGCAGAAAGATTTCCCATACCCCGCAGCCGTGGCGCAAGCGCATGGGGTGGCGCCGCCCGTCCCATTGGTTGAAGCTGCCAACCACCGACACCCGTTTCGCGTTGGGCGCCCACACTGCAAAGCGGGTGCCCGCCACGCCCGCGCGGGTATCGGGATGCGCGCCCAGGCATTCGTAGGGCCGCTGGTGCGAACCTTCTGCGAGCAGCCAAGCGTCGGCGTCGGACAGGAGTTCGGTAAACGCATAGGGGTCATCGAGCAGCGTGGTGCTGGCGGTACTGCCTGCGCCCTGGTGCCAATGGACCCGCAACTGGTAGTCAAAGGGCACGCTGCGTCCGGCCAGTGCGCCGCTGAAAACACCGCTGTCCCCCACGCGCGGCAGGCTGCCCACCAGCCGCTGCGTGTTGCGCTCGACCACATCCACCGCATGGGCGTCGGGCAGCAAGGCGTTGACCCATAAGCGCCCATCTTGCAGGTGCATGCCGAGCGCGCCAAAGGGGTCGGCGTGTCGGGCCGCCATCAGGGCGGAAACTTCGTGGTGGCTGAGCATGTGTGCGGTGCGAAGGTGAGCGCTCAGCGCGCCAGACCGAAGTAGCCGCCCCAAGGCTGCAAGGCTACATAGCCCTCAATCAGCAAAGCCCCTTGCAGGCCGCTGCCCTCCAGCGCTTGGGTGCCGTAGTGGGCAGGCGGAAGCGGCCAGTCCACCGCCACATCGCTGAAATTGAAAACGCACAGCACACATTGCCCGGCATGGCTGCGCTCAAAGGCCAGCACCTGCGGGTGCAGAGGCAGCAGCTGCATATCGCCCTGCACCAGCACCGGGTGCTGCGCGCGCCAGCGGATCAGGCCGGTGTAGAAGCTGAGCAAGCTGTGCGGATCGCTGCGCTGCGCGTCGACCGCCAGCGCCAGATGCTGCGGCGGCAGCGGCAGCCAGGGGGCAGCGCTGCTGAAGCCACCCTGCGTTTGTTGCGCCTCCCAGGGCATGGGCGTGCGGCAACCGTCGCGGCCTTTGAACTCGGGCCACATGGTTTTGCCATAGGGATCTTGCAATTGTTCGAACGGGATGTCCGCCTCCGTGAGGCCGAGCTCGTCGCCTTGGTAAATACAGGGGCTGCCGCGCAGGCTCATCTGAAAGGCCGCAGCCAAGCGCAACAGGCGCGCATCGGGATCTGCGCCGCCCCATCGCGTGGCGACCCGCACCACATCGTGGTTGGACAAAGCCCAACAGGGCCAGCCGTCGCCCACGGCGGCCATGAATTTTTTAAGAAGCCCGTGCAAAAACGTGGCGCTGTGCTTGGGCGCAAACAAGTCAAAGGAATACGCCATGTGCAGCTTGTCGCCGCCTTGGGTGTATTCAGCGATGCGGGCCAGGCTGTCGTCGTCGCCGATTTCGCCGACCATGGTGCTGCCGGGGTAGCGGTCCAGCAGGGCGCGCAGTTCCTTCAAAAACCCGAGGTTCTCGGGTCGGCTTTTGTCGTACACATGGTGCTGGCGGCTGTAGGGGTTGACCGGGTCGACCGAGGCGTCGTTGGGGTCGGGCTGGCCGCGCCCCGGGTTGTTGCGCAGCGCTTGGTCATGGAAATAAAAATTCGCGGTGTCAAGCCGGTAGCCGTCCACTCCAAGCTCCAACCAGAAGCGCACATCGTCGAGCACGGCGGCGCGCACCTGCGGGTTGTGGAAATTCAGGTCGGGTTGCGAGACCAGAAAGTTGTGCATGTAGTACTGCAAGCGCCGGGTGTCCCACTGCCAGGCGCTGCCGCCAAAGATGGACAGCCAGTTGTTCGGCGGCGTGCCGTCGTCGCGCGCATCAGCCCACACATACCAGTCTGCGCGCGGGTTGTCCTGGCTGGCGCGGCTCTCGACGAACCAAGGGTGTTGATCGGATGTGTGCGAGAACACCTGGTCGATCATGACTTTCAGGCTCAGGCTGTGCGCGTGGCGCACCAGTTCGCGAAAGTCATCCAGCGTGCCGAAGAGTGGGTCGATGTCGCGGTAGTCGCTGACGTCGTAACCAAAGTCTTTCATCGGGCTTTTGAACACCGGCGACAGCCACACCGCGTCAGCACCGAGGGCTGCGACATGGGCCAAGCGCTGCGTGATGCCGGGCAAGTCGCCCACGCCGTCGCCGTTGCTGTCCTGGAAGGAGCGCGGGTAGATCTGGTAGATGATGCCGCCGCGCCACCAATCCGGTGTGTCAGCCCGCGCTGCGGACGCTTGATTCATGGGTACTGCGGCTCCAGGGAGGGGCCGCCGGCACGACGCCTGCAGCTGTAAACATTGTAGGCGGGGCCTGCG
>CANIRI010000010.1 GCA_947469815.1 Comamonadaceae bacterium
TCACCCCCTCACCCTGGTGCGCAAGGCCTACGGCCTGAAATAGCGCCCCACCCGATTACCCAAGGACACACCATGCAACTCACCGGACAAATCACCCCCGACAGCCTGATGTCGCTGGAGGCCTACACCAAGTGGCGCAAGCTGCACAAGCCCGAAGTCCTCGCCCACCGCAAGCTGCGCAGTGTGCACCTGGGTGAAAACGTGCATGTGCAGTTTGAAAGCGAAACCACCATCCGCTACCAAATCCAGGAAATGCTGCGGATTGAAAAAGTATTTGAAGAAGAAGGCATTCAGCAAGAGATCGATGCCTATGCCCCGCTGATGCCCGACGGCAGCAACTGGAAAGGCACGATGATGCTGGAGTACACCGACATCAACGAGCGCAAGCGTGAACTGGCGCGCCTGATAAGCATTGAAGACCGCATGTTTGTTGAAGTGGAAGGCCACCCCCGGGTTTACGCCATCGCCGACGAAGACCTGGACCGCGAAAACGACGAAAAGACCTCAGCCGTGCACTTTGTCCGGTTTGAATTCAATGCTGCGACGAAGGCGGCTATTCAAGCGGGTGCAGCCGTGAAAATCGGCTGCGACCACACCAACTACCCGGCGCATATGGAAATCCCCGCCGACACGCTGGCCTCGCTGGCGGGGGATTTGAAAGGCTGAAAAGCCGTATCAGTCTTCGACGAACACGTCTTCGCGCTTCTTGCTGACTGACGGCAGCAAGACGATCACCAAGAGCAGCACGGCTGCCAGCAAGAGACCGGCGGACAAGGGACGTGTCACCAAGACCGACCAGTCGCCGCGCGACAGCAGCAGCGCCCGACGCAGGTATTCCTCCATCATTGGACCCAGAATAAAGCCCAGCAACAGCGGCGCGGGCTCTGTACCCAGCTTGATGAACAGATAGCCAACAAAGCCGAAGAGACCCACCATCCATATATCGAAGGTGGTGTTATTGGTCGAGAAAACCCCGATAGCGCAGAACAGCACGATGGAGGGAAACAGCCAGCGGTAAGGCACGGTCAGCAGCTTGATCCAGATGCCGATCAGCGGCAGGTTCAAAACCACCAGCATCGCATTGCCGATCCACATGGAGGCAATCAGGCCCCAGAACAACTCGGGGTTGCCGGTCATCACCTGCGGGCCGGGTTGGATGTTGTGGATGGTCATGGCCCCCACCATCAGCGCCATCACTGCATTGGGCGGAATGCCCAAAGTCAACAGGGGAATAAACGAAGTTTGCGCACCCGCGTTGTTGGCCGATTCGGGCGCAGCGACACCGCGGATATTGCCTTTGCCAAAAGGCACTTCATGGGGTGCCAGCTTGGTTTTTTTCTCCAGCGTGTACGCCGCAAAAGCCGCCATCACCGCGCCGCCCCCGGGCAAGATGCCCAACAAGGAGCCCAAAGCGGTTCCCCGCAGAACGGCGGGAACCATGTCTTTGAAGTCCTGCTTGGTCGGCAGCAGACCCGATACCGAAGCCGTGAAAACCTCACGCTCACTTGCATGCTTGGACAAATTGCTGATGATTTCTCCGTAGCCGAAGACGCCCATGGCAATCACAATGAAACCAATGCCATCGGTCAGCTCGATCACACCCAGGCTGAAGCGCGCCATGCCGGAGTTGACGTCCGTTCCGACCATACCCAGCAGCAGGCCCAAAATAATCATGGCAATCGCCTTGAGCAAGGAGCCGGAAGCCAGCACGACCGCGCCCACCAGGCCCAGAATCATCAGCGAGAAGTATTCCGCCGGGCCGAACTTGAAGGCCAGCTCGGTCAGCGGCGCGGCGAAGGCCGCCAGAATCAAAGTGCCCACGCAACCGGCAAAGAAGGAGCCCAGACCCGCCGCCGCCAGCGCTGGCCCGGCGCGCCCGTTGCGGGCCATCTGGTAGCCGTCGATCACCGTCACCACCGAGGACGACTCGCCAGGTAAGTTGACCAAAATGGCCGTGGTCGAGCCGCCGTACTGCGCGCCATAGTAAATACCGGCCAACATGATCAGCGCCGCCACGGGCGGCAGTGCGTAGGTGGCGGGCAGCAGCATGGCAATCGTCGCCAGCGGCCCGATGCCGGGCAAAACCCCAATCAGCGTGCCCAGCAGGCACCCGATAAACGCATACATGAGATTGGAGAGGGTGAAGGCAACGCCAAAACCCATGGCCAGGTTGTTGAGCAAATCCATGGTTTTTCCTTATAGGCCTAAAAATGCAGGCCACACCGGGAACTGCAAATTGAGCAATTTGATGAACGCGCCATAGCTGAAGACGCTCAAGGCGATGCTCAAGACCAGCGCCTCCTTGGGGTTGAACTCGTCACTGGCCAGGCTGGCGACAAAGGTCAAAATAAAAATCCCGAGGATCAAACCCAGCGGAGGCAGCCCAATGCTGGGCAAGCCGCCCAGGCAGGCGCCAAATGCCAGGTTGGCGGCAATGATGAAAACCAAGGGGCGCCAGGCAAAGCGGCCCACCGGATCGCCATCCTCCGGTCCGGAGGTGAACGAGCGCAAGGCGATCACGGCACCCAAACCCGCCAGCAAGACGCCAAGCACCAAGGGGAAATAGCCCGGCCCCATACGGGCACCGCTACCCAGCGTGTAGGTGCTGGATACGCCGGCAAAGGCCACACCAATCGCGGTGAACATCAGGCCGGAGAAAAAATCTTTTTGGCTTTTGATTCGCACACATACCCCTTGTTAACAAAACACGGCGATTTTGCACAAGTTTTTCATACGGCCGCGTGGGTAAACCCGCGTTTACACGCATTGCGGCAGCTATGGACCCACCTGCTGCAGGCCCCGCACCCATTTGGCCGCCGGCAAAGCCCACAAACGCTGGATCGCATCCGCCCGCTCCAGCATCAGGCTGCGACCCGGGTTGGCGGGGGTGCGCTGCGCCAGGACCACGGTATTGCCCTCGCGGGTGGGTTTGAAGGCCCACAGCGCATCCGGGCCAAAGGCGGCCGCCATTTTGGCTACGCTCTGGTCTAAGCTGGAAGAGCGGCCAAACAGGTTGACCGTCATGCAGCCATCGGGGGTGAGCAGATTGCGGCAGTCGGCGTAGAACTCGGGACTGTCGAGCACGGGGGCGGCTGCCTCGTCGTCATACAGGTCCACTTGCAGGGCGTCCATTGCGCCCAGCCACTGCGGCTGGCGGATTTCCTGCGATGCGTCGGCCAACACCACCCGCATGCGGGCGTTGTCGGTCGGCAGCTTGAACCAGCCCCGGCAGGCTTGCAGCACCTGCGGGTTGTGCTCAATGGCGGTGGTTTGCATGTCAACGGACTGGCTGCAGAACTTGGTGAGCGAGCCCGCACCCAGCCCGAGCTGCATGGCCTTGCGGCGGGGAACGCCAGCGGGGTCCATAAACAGCATCCAGGCCATCATGCGCTGTATGTATTCGTGCACCAGCCGCAGCGGGTCGTCCAGGTACATCGAGCCCTGCACCCAGATGCTGCCCAAATGCAGGTGGCGGATACCGCCCTCTTCAGAGAAATTGACTTCGGGTAACTCGGTGTCCGGCAGGGTACTTTTTCGCATGCGCTGCTTATACCAGCGCCAAGCGGGGCAACGCCGCGCAAGCATTGGCATAGGTGGCGGCTTGCAACTCCGCCAAGTCCATGCCCCGCAATGCGGCCAGCTCGGCGGCAATGCGCGGTAACTCCGCGGGAGTATTCCGGCCCTGCGCGTGCCCCTCGGCACGCAACGCTTCATTAACATACAGCCAATGGGGAGGAATATCCGGCGAATCGGTCTCCAAGACCAGCGCATCCAAGGGCAGGTCGCACGCCAAGCGGCGCAGCTGCAATGCCCGCGCGTAGGTGAGTGCGCCACCAAAACCCAGCTTCAAGCCCAAAGCCACAAAAGCCATAGCTTGCGCTTGGCTGCCATTGAAAGCGTGGGCAATCCCGCTCCAGCGGTGACCGCCCTGCCCCAGTGCCCGCAGGTGTTTGAGCAAGCGGTCGGCACTGCGCCGCACATGCAGAACCACGGGCAAGCCGTGTGCGCGGGCCAGCCGCAGCTGCGCTGCATAGAAAAATTCCTGCCGCTCCCGCATGACGGGTTCGCACAGCGCGGGCACAAAAAAGTCCAGCCCGATTTCGCCTACGGCCACCAGCCGTGGGTCATCGCGGTGTTGAGTCAACTCGGCGTCCAATGCCGTCAGATCGGACTCCTGCGCCTGCGGCACATACAAAGGATGGATACCCAGGCAGTAGCTGTCGCCCTGCGCATGGGCCAGCGCGCGCACCGCAGCCCAGTTGGCGCGTTCCACCGCAGGAATCACGCAGTGGCCTACGCCCGCTGCGCGCGCGGCCCGGCGCATCGCGCTGCGGTCGGGGTCAAATTCGGCAGCGTCCAGATGGGCGTGGGTGTCAATCCACATCGCGCAAAACACCCCGGTCCAAGTGCATGCGGCGGCTGCATTTGGCGGCCAGGGTGGCGTCGTGGGTGACCAGCACAAAGGCTGTACCTTGGTCGCGGGCGAGTTGCAGCATCAGGTCGAATACGCCGTCCGCCGTGCTGCGATCCAGATTGCCAGTGGGCTCGTCGGCCAGCACGCAGTCCGGGCGGGTGACAAGAGCCCGGGCAATCGCCACACGCTGGCGCTCGCCGCCGGAGAGTTCCGCCGGGCGGTGTGCGGCGCGCGCAGCCAGACCGACGCGGCGCAGCATGTCCATGGCCACAGCCTGGGCTTGCGCGGGTGGGTCGCGGCGTATGGTCAGCGGCATGGCCACGTTGTCCAGCGCGCTGAATTCGGGCAACAGGTGGTGGAACTGGTAGACAAAACCCAGGTGCGCGTTGCGCAAGCGGCCCTGCTCCGCCGCGTCCAAATCTGCCAGGGCCTGTCCGCACAAGGTCACCTTGCCGCTGGTCGGTGCATCCAGCCCACCCAGCAGGTGCAACAAGGTGCTTTTGCCCGAGCCTGATGCGCCGACGATGGCCACCGTTTCACCACGCTGCACCTGCAAATCAATGCCCCGCAAAACGGTCACATCCAAACGGCCCTCGGTAAAGCGTTTGGTCAAACCGCTGCAGGACAGCAAGGGCCCCGCCATGGTTGCCTCACTCATACCGCAGCGCCTCGGCGGGGTTGACCTGCGAGGCGCGCCAGCTCGGATAGATGGTGGCCACAAAGGACAGCACCAGACTGATCAGCGCGACCGGAACAATGTCGGCCGAACGGGGGTCGCTGGGCATGCGGCTGATCACATAAATGTCCTGCGGCAAAAAGTGCGCGCCCAAAGCCTGTTCTAGCGCGGGCACGATCACATCGATATTCAGCGCCACCCCCAGCCCCAGCAGCAGACCGGCCACAGTGCCTATCACCCCCACCATCGCGCCCTGCACCACAAAAATCCCCATGATGCTGCCTGGGCTCGCGCCCAGGGTGCGCAGGATGGCGATGTCGGCGCGCTTGTCGGTCACCGACATCACCAGCGTGCTGACCAGGTTGAACGCCGCCACCGCCACGATCAGCGTGAGGATGATGAACATCATGCGTTTTTCCACCTGCACAGCGGCGAACCAGGTGCGGTTTTGCTGGGTCCAGTCGCGCACCAGCATGTCGCCGCTGAGTTGCTGGGCGAGTTGCCGTCCGACCAAGCGGGCCTCCTGCAAATCCCGCAACTTCAGGCGCACGCCGGAGGGGCCCTCCAGGCGGAACATGCGCTGGGCGTCTTCGATGTGCAAAAAAACCAGCGCGGAGTCGTATTCGTAATGCCCCGATTCAAAAGTACCGACTACGGTCATTTGCTTCAAGCGCGGCACCACACCGGCCGGAGTGACCTGACCGCCGGGCGCGATCAGCGTGACCTGGTCGCCCTCACGAACGCCCATGTTGCGCGCCAATTCCCCACCCAGCACAATGCCAAATCCACCCGGCACCAGCCGCGCCAGCACCGCCTGCTGGGCGCCACCGGCCATGTCGGTGACTTGCGGCTCCAGCGCCGGATCGATGCCGCGCACCAGCGCGCCTTTCATGTCCTCGCCCCGCGCCAGCAGCGCTTGCATGCTGATGAAGGGCGCAGCGCCTACGACCTCAGGGTTGGCACGCGCCTCGCGGATGGTTTGCGTGGGATCGGGCAATGCGCCTTCGGGGCTGTAAATCTCAATGTGCGAGACCACGCTGAGCATGCGATCGCGCACTTCTTTCTGGAAGCCGTTCATCACGCTGAGCACAATGATCAGCGCGGCCACCCCCAAAGCGATGCCCAGCATGGACACACCGGAGATGAACGAGATGAACCCGTTGCGCCGGGTGGACCGGCCTGCGCGCGTGTAGCGCCAACCTATGCGCAGCTCAAAGGGAAGTTGGTAGGGAAAGATAGCCACGGGCTGGATTGTGGCACTGCGTGGACAATGGCCCCATGCACATCGTCTTGTCCCATGCCCTGCCCGAAGGGCCGAATTGCAAGGCCTTGCTAACGCGCCCCGAATTCCCGCCGCTGCCCCACCTGCAGAAACTATTCACGCTGCTGGCGTGCAGCGATGTGACGCGCGCCAAGGCCTCGGACTTGACCCCCTTGCAGGACCGCTTGGCGTACGCGTACCTCCAAGCAGCCGACGGGCTGCTGCCCCTGGGTGCGCTGGCCGCACAGGCCGCCGGCCTGGACGGATCGGCGGCCTGGGGCCTGCTGACCCTGTGCCACTTGCAAGCGCAAAGCGACCACGTGGCCATGCGGGAGCCGGATGAACTGGCGTTGGACGCGCTGGAGTCCGACGCTTTGGTGCAAGCCATGCGCCCCTACTTTTTAGAAGATGGCCTGCGCGTGCACCCGCAGCGGCCCGGGCAGTGGCTGGTCTGCGGCGAACTGCTGCGCGATTTGCCCACGGCGTCGCTGAATCGCGTGCGCGGGCAAGCCGTGGACGCCTGGATGCCGCAGGGCGAGCGCGCCCGTGGCCTGCGCCGCTTACAGAACGAGATGCAAATGCTGCTGTACACCCACCCGGTCAACGACAGCCGCGCCGAGCGCGGGCTGACGACGGTGAACGCCTTCTGGCTCAGCGGCACGGGCAGCCTGCCGCCGAGTTCCCCAATCAACCCCACGGCTACCTTGCTGCTTGCTGAACTGCGCAAGAGCGCCCTGCGCGATGACGCATGGGCCTGGGCCCAGGCCTGGGCCGCGCTGGATGCAGCCCAAGGCGCGCAGTGGTTGGCGCTAGCGCAGAACGATGCTGCTTTTTGCATCAGCTTGTGCGGCTCCCAACAGGCGCACAGCTACACCGCCCAAGCGGCGCGTACACAAAGCTGGCTCTCCCGCGCGCGCCAGGCTTGGTCACCCACCCCTTTTCCCGAACGGCTCCGATTGTTATGAAGATCATCCCCCGCGACATCCCGCCGCGCAGCGTGCATGCCCTGGAGCAAGCCGGCGTGCACCCGCTGCTGGCGCGCCTCTACGCTGCCCGAGGCGTCACCGGCACCGAAGAACTCGACGACAGCCTAGCCAAGTTGCTGCCGCCCGACGGCCTGCTGGGTATCGCTGAGGCCGCCACGCTGCTTGCCGACGCGATCGCCCAGAACAAACGCCTGTGCGTGGTCGCCGATTACGACTGCGACGGCGCCACCGCCTGTGCGTTGGCCCTGCGCGGCCTGCGCCTGCTGGGCGCGCAGCAGGTGGCCTATCTGGTACCCGACCGCGTAGTGGACGGCTACGGTCTGACCGCGCCGATTGCCCAGCGCGTCAAAGACCAGGGCGCGGATCTGCTGATCACCGTGGACAACGGCATTGCCAGCATGGAAGGCGTGGCCCATGCCAAAGCGCTAGGCCTGCAGGTGCTGGTAACAGACCACCATTTGCCCGCCGCCCAGCGGCCCGATGCCGACGTCATCGTCAACCCGAACCAGCACGGCTGTACGTTTGTCAGCAAAGCGCTGGCGGGTGTGGGGGTGATGTTCTATGTGCTGCTGGCACTGCGCTCCGAACTGCGCCGGCGTGGCGTGTTCGATGCGGCCTCGCAGCCCAAGCTCGACAGCCTCCTGCCGCTGGTGGCACTCGGCACGGTGGCCGATGTGGTGCGGCTGGACTCCAACAACCGCCGCCTGGTCGCCCAGGGTTTGAAGCGCGTGCGCGCCGGTGTTATGCCCGCAGGCATGGCGGCCTTGTTCCGCGCCGCCGGGCGCACCGCCACGGCGGCCACCAGCTTTGACTTCGGCTTTGCGCTGGGCCCGCGCATCAACGCCGCAGGACGCCTGAGCGATATGACACTGGGGATTGAATGCCTGCTCACCGATGACCCCGGCCGCGCCGACGAACTGGCCCGCGCGCTGGACGCCATCAACCGCGAACGCCGTGTCATCGAGGGCGATATGCGCGACACCGCCATGGAAGTGGCCGAGTCGCTTTTTGACGCGGAGGACGAGCCGCCACCGGCGATTTGCGTGTTCGACCCCGACTTCAACGAAGGCGTGGTCGGCATCGTGGCCGCGCGCATCAAAGACAAATTCCACCGCCCCAGCTTTGTCTTCGCCGCCAGCGCGGCGCCGGGCAAAGAGCATGAGCTCAAAGGCTCGGGCCGGTCCATTCCCGGCTTTCATTTGCGCGACGCGCTGGACCTGGTGGCCAAACGCCACCCCGGCGTGCTGCTGCGCTTTGGCGGCCACGCCATGGCCGCAGGCTGCACCGTAGACGAGGCGCATTTCGACACCTTCGAGCAAGCGCTCGCTGAGGTGGCCCACGAATGGCTGGACGCCGCCACCCTGCAACGCCGCATCGCCACCGACGGTCCGCTGGACCCGCAGTACCGGCGCGTTGATCTGGTGGACACCCTGCACCACGAAGTCTGGGGCCAGGGCTTTGCCGCACCCACCTTCAGCGAAGAAGTCGAGGTGCTGTCGCAACGCCTGGTGGGCGAGAAACACCTCTCCCTCAAACTCAAACACCGCGGCGACCCGGTCGACGCCATCTGGTTCGGCCACACCGAGCCCCTGCCTGCCAAAGTCACCATGGCCTTCAGGCTGGACGCAGATGAATGGAACGGGGTGCGGCGGGTGAAGTTTTTGGTGGAGGCGGTGGAGGGGTGAAATCGCCTGAACCTGGCCTGTAGCGCGGCCCGGGCAAGGACCGCTTAATTTGTTTTAGGCGCTAGCTTGATAGCCTGGCTGAGCGGTGAGGAACGAAAGGCGGATGCGGACAGAGGAGCGGCCGGGAGGGTTTTGAGCACCTCATCGGTAGCCGTGATCAACTTGTCCGTTGCGTCCGGCCCCTCTTTGCCCAGTACCGAATTGGTATCCGTTTTGGCCTTATCCGAAGCGGCTTTGGCTTTCTCAGCCGCTCCTTTGACCTCTTCGATAGATTTTCTCAGCGCTGCATTGGGGTCCTTTGTATCCGGAAACGCGGGCACGGCCTTTACTGTGTCTACGGCTACTGTGATCAAGCTACGGACACCGTGCGGTTGACAGGTGCTTTCCATCTCCAAAAGAAACTGACTCGCTTCGGTGTAAGTCAAGGTTTGGGTCCCAGCCTTCACATTGGTGACGATGTCAGCACCGACTTTGCTTTTTACATCCAAGGCGGACATCACCAACCCTTGCACCGACTTGATGTCAGGTGAAAACAAATACGTGTCTCCAAAATTGTCCATGGTCGCCGTTGTAAAGCCGAAGACTGATGCGGTTGTAGAGAGCACCTTAGTGGTGGCGTCGTAAACGCCCATCAATGCTGCAGTCAAGGCCCCGGCTAGGGAAGTTTCCTTTCGTGCAAAACCGAGGTGTTGTCCATCGTTTCCCAGCCGGGTGAAATAGTTGCTGCAATTGGCCTGAATTAAGGCCATGCCTTCCGTCAGCATGGCGGCGTTTCTTTCGTAGGCCAGTTGGGACGGGTAGCCCGCTGTGTCGAACGCCACCGAGTAGGCGTTGTTGAAGCCCACATAGGGATTTAGCTTTTTTGTCTCCGTTCCGTTGAATGTTTTATAGACCACATCCTTGTCGTCAACTAGAGAATCCGGCGGTTTGATGGACTTGCAGGCGACCAATGCGAGTACCGCCATCAACGCAACACTCCATTTCAGAGTTTTCGTTTTTTGTTTACAAAGTATTGTATTTTTCATGCCTACTCCTCCAAAAGCATGGCAATGTTAAATCCAACTATTGCAATATCTATCTGCCATATAAAATTATTTTTTGAATGGCCAGCGACAAAAGGATGACGCCGGCGGCTGAAAAACCCTGGGTGATCCTGGCTCGACAGCCAATACGGCGTCAAAATTTGGCTACCCACCATGCTGAAAGGCAATCTCATGCGCGCCATTGCGGTTTATGAAGCCAAAAGTCGATTCTCGGAAATGATCGCTCCCGTCGAGCAGGGGGAAGGAATAACGATCACCCGTAACGGTGTCCCAGTGGCGCGGCTGGTCGCCATCGGCGTTGCTGCGGGCACCGACCCCGAACAGCGGCAGCGGGTACTTGACTCAATGGCGGGTTTGCGGCGGCTGGGGTCCGATATCGAATTGGGTTGCAGCCTTTCGGACGCGATTCATGACGGGCGCGACTGATGCCCTTTGCTCTGGCTACGCCGTCGGCAGCGCGTGGTACCTGAGCGGACAGGCCACCGATTACAGCGAGCCCGGCCCGGCCCGCCCCTCCAGTTATACGAAAATTCCCCACCTTCAACCTTTCCAACCAATCCGCATGGAACCCAGCCAAACCAGCGACACAGCCCCGACCAAACCGGCACGCAAGCCCAGTTGGATCATGCGCGGCACTTTTTTGCTGGGTGGCGGCTTGTGGCTGCTGTATCCGGTCGCGCCGCAGCTCTTCGGGCTGATGCAGGGCGAACCAATGCGCTGGGCCTATCTGTGGGCCTGGCTGCCGATGTGGTTATTTGTGGGCCTGGGTTGGGGCATTCACAAACAGCTGCAAGCGGCAGAAAAACCGGCGGACTCAGCTGGAGCCCCTTGATTTTTCTCCCAAGCCGCCCTGCACTACCATCGCTGCAGACTGTGCAGGAACCACCATGCCCCTGAGCCCCGAAGAACTCCAAGCGCTGCGCGACAAATACGCCGGCAGCGCTGCCGACATGCACGACCCGCGCTTTGCCCAGGTCGCAGCCAGTATTTTTTCGGCGGGCGGTACGCGTGCGGCGCCCTACGCTGGCGTGCCCACGCTGCTGTCCGCACCGCACCGCCCCGTGGACGCGCAGAACCCGGACTTTGGCGATTTGCAGGTGGCGCTGATGGGTGCGCCCATGGACCTGGGCGCCAGCAACCGGCCGGGCGCGCGCTTCGGGCCGCGTGCGCTGCGAACTATTGAGCGCATCGGCCCGTACAACCATGTGCTCGACGTCGCGCCCGTGCACAGCCTGCGTGTGGCCGATGTGGGCGATGTGCCCTTTCGCAGCCGCTACAGCCTGCCCATGTGCATCGAAGACCTGGAGGCCTGGTACCACCGCGTAGCGGACCAATGCGTGCTGCCCCTCACGGTGGGCGGAGACCATTCCATCACCTACCCGATCATGAAAGCCTTGGGGCGCGCGCAGCCGCTGGGCATGGTGCATATCGACGCGCACTGCGATACCGGCGGCGCGTTTGACCAAACGCGTTTTCACCACGGCGGACCGTTCCGGCTGGCGGTGCTCGACGGCGTGCTGGACCCTGCGCGCTGCATCCAGATCGGTATCCGCGGTTCATCGGAATACCTGTGGGAGTTTTCCAAAGATGTCGGCATGACGGTGGTCCATGCCGAGCAAATATCCACACTGGGAATTGCCGAAATCGTGCGCATGGCCCGCGCCGTGGTGGGCGATGGCCCGACCTATGTGACATTCGATGTCGACGGCCTGGACCCGGTCTTCGCACCCGGCACCGGAACCCCGGAGATCGGGGGCCTAAGCACCCGCGAAGCGCTGGCCATTCTCCACGGGCTCAAAGGCCTGAACGTCTGCGGCGGCGATGTGGTGGAAGTCGCGCCGCAGTACGACGCCAGCACCAACACCGCGCAAGCCGGAGCCCAAATGCTGTTTGAAATTTTGAGCCTGATGGCTTTCAGTCCCGCATGCAAACCCTGACCATCCTGACCGGCGCATCGCGCGGCATGGGCCTTGCCATGGCGCAACAGCTTGTGCAACCCGGCGCGCGCCTGCTGTGCATCTCCCGACAACGCAACCCGGGGCTGCAGGCGCAAGCTGATGCGGCAGGCGCGATGTTGGAGCAATGGAGCGCGGACCTGGCCGATGGTGTGGCCGTGGCGCAGCAAGTCAAAGCCTGGTTGGATGTGATTGACCCGCGCACGCTGGCGAGCGCCACGCTGATCAACAACGCAGGCGTGCTGTCGCCGCTGCTGGCCGTGCGCGACAGCGACCCGTCGGCTCTGGCGCAAGCCTTGCGCGTGGGTGTGGAGGCACCGCTGCAGCTCTGCGCGGCGTTTCTGGGTGCCACGCGCAACTGGGCTGTGCCGCGCAAGGTGCTGAATATCTCCTCCGGTCTGGGCCGAAGGGCCATGGCGTCTTCCGCCGCGTACTGCGCCGCCAAGGCGGGCATAGACCATTTCAGCCGCTGCATAGCGCTGGAGGAAGCGGCTGTGCCGAATGGCGCGAAAGTTTGCTCTTTGGCCCCCGGGGTCATCGCCACCGATATGCAGCTGCAACTGCGCAGTGCCGATCCGGCGCATTTCCCCGATCTGCCCACCTTCCAGGGGCTGCATACCGGCGGCCAACTCAGCAGCCCGCAGGATGCGGCGAGGCGCGTGCTGGCGTATTTGGACGGCCCGACTTTCGGGCAGGATCCAGTGGGCGATGTGCGCGGCTGAGGCCGCGTACGGACTCAATAAACCTCGGGAATAAACATATTGGCCGGCACGGGGTGGCGCTCGTAATCGTCGCGGCGCACACGCTCGGGCAAGACGATGGGTGGATGCGCAATTTCCTCGTAGGGCATTTGCTCCAGCAAATGGTGAATGCAATTGAGGCGGGCTTTTTTCTTGTCCACCGCCTGCACCACCCACCAAGGCGCTTCGGGAATGTGGGTGCGCTCCAGCATCACCTCTTTGGCCACGGTGTAGTCCTCCCAGCGCTTGCGTGACTCCAGGTCCATGGGGCTGAGCTTCCACTGCTTGAGCGGGTCATAAATGCGACCCAGAAAGCGCGCGTTCTGCTCTTCGTCCGAAATCGAAAACCAGTACTTGATCACCTGAATGCCCGAGCGCACCAGCATTTTTTCGAACTCGGGTACGGTGCGGAAAAACTCTTCGTACTGCTCATCATTGCAAAAGCCCATCACCCGCTCGACACCTGCGCGGTTGTACCAACTGCGGTCGAACAACACCATTTCGCCGGCCGCCGGCAGGTGCGCGATGTAACGCTGGAAATACCACTGGGTGCGCTCGCGGTCATTCGGTGCGGGTAATGCAGCGACCCGGCACACGCGCGGATTGAGACGCTGCGTGATGCGCTTGATCGCCCCGCCCTTGCCCGCCGCGTCACGGCCCTCGAACAGCACCACGACCTTATGGCCGCTGGCGACTACCCAGTCCTGTAACTTCACCAGCTCGCCCTGGAGCCGGAACAACTCACGGAAATAATGGTGGCGCGCAACCGAGGACTCATCGGTCACACCCGGCGATTCGGCGCTGGTGAAAGCCCGGTCCTCGACCTCCATTTCCAACTCTTCGTCAAAGCTGTCCAGCAAATCGCTGCGGATACGGCGGATCAGGTCTTCTTCATTCAGTTTCATCGCAACTCCTGTTGGCCCCAGCGTAGCTGCGAGGCAACGGACCCTAGCCACACTGCATGGCATTTGTGTGACAGCCCAGGGCCACCCCCCGCTAGAATGTCCCGCACCCGAGGAATCCCGCCATGTCCATCTTCCGCAGACCCGACTACCGCTCTGACACCACCCAGTTCATTGACCAGCTGAAGGCGGCCCAACCCGACCTCGAAGCGCGCCAGCGCGCCGGACGTGCCCTCTTGTGGGACAAAAATCTGGACCGGACGCTCCAAAGTGAGTACGCGCAGGGCCGCGTCGCGCAAAAGCCCTATGTCTACCTGACCGACGAAACCTGAGCGGCGGCACTTTGAGCGGCGAGAACCTGGCCCTCGATTACGCGATGCCGCAGGACAGCACGCCCGAGGTGGTTGACAACGTCGCCGTGGCGCGCCTATATGGCGAGCCGCTGTTCACCCTGCCCTTGGATTTGTACATCCCGCCCGACGCGCTCGAGGTGTTTCTGGAGGCCTTTGAGGGGCCGCTGGATTTGCTGCTGTACCTGATCCGCAAGCAGAACTTCAATATCCTCGATATCCCCATGCTCAGCGTGACGCGCCAGTACCTGGCCTACGTGGAGCAAATCCGCAACCGCAACCTGGAGCTCGCCGCCGAATACCTGCTGATGGCGGCCATGCTGATCGAGATCAAGTCGCGCATGCTGCTGCCACCCAAAAAGGCGGCCCCTGGCGAAGAAGCCGAAGACCCGCGCGCCGAACTGGTGCGCCGTTTGCTGGAATACGAGCAAATGAAGCTGGCGGCGGCGCGGCTCAACGCCCTGCCGGTGGTGGGACGCGACTTTTTGACCGCGCAGATCGCCAGCGACGCAGTGATCCAGACCCGCCTGCCCGATGTCAACCCGGCCGATCTGCAAGCCGCCTGGCAGGGCATCTTGCAACGCGCGCGGCTGGTGCAACACCACACCATCAACCGGGAGCAACTCTCGGTGCGCGAGCACATGACCTTGGTGCTGCGCCGCTTGCAGGGGCAGCGCTTCATGGCCTTTGAGTCCCTGTTTGACCCCAGCCACACGGTGGCCGTGGTCGTGGTGATGTTCGTGGCGATTCTGGAACTGGCCAAAGAGGCCATGGTCCAAATCACCCAGGCCGAGTCGTTTGCCCCTATTTATCTGCGGCTGGCCTACACGCCAGAGACGGCTTTGGCCGCCGATTAAGGCCGCTTGCCCGCCAAAGGCAAGCTGTTACATTCGCGCCTGTCGCAGCGATTTGGAAAAGCCCACCGTGATCCAGGACCCCACCCAATCCACGCCCTACGGCACGCTGCCACCGGCCTCGCCCATGGCCAACCGCAAGCCCGTGAGCCTGCCCCGCCTGCTGGAGATGCGGGCACGCGGCGAAAAAATCACCATGTTGACGGCCTATGACGCCACCTTTGCGGCCGTGGCCGATGCAGCCGGGGTCGAATGCATTTTGATCGGCGACTCATTGGGTATGGTCTGCCAGGGCTTGCCCAGCACCGTGGGCGTGAGCCTGGAGACCATGCGCTACCACACCGAAAGCGTCGCGCGCGGCATCCGCCGCGCCCAGGGCACGGCCTGGGTCATCGCCGATCTGCCTTTTGGTACCTACCAGGAATCCAAAGAACAGGCCTTGCGCAGCGCGGTGGTGCTATCCCAAGCCGGCGCCCACATGGTCAAGATTGAAGGCGGCGGCTGGACCGCCGAGACCGTGCGCTTTTTAGTGGAGCGCGGTATTCCGGTCTGCGCGCACCTGGGGCTGACACCGCAAACCGTGCACGCGCTGGGCGGCTACCGGGTGCAAGGCAAGTCCGACGCCAGCGCCGACACGCTGCGCCGGCAAGCCCAGGAATTGCAAGACGCTGGCGCCTCCATGCTGGTGCTGGAGATGGTGCCCCACGTGCTGGCCGCTTCGGTCACCCAGTCATTGCCGCACTGCGCCACCATTGGCATCGGCGCGGGCAAAGACACGGCGGGTCAGGTGCTGGTGCTGCACGACATGCTGGGCGTGAACCTGGGCAGGATGCCCAAGTTTGTGCGCAACTTCATGGCCGATGGCGGCTCGATCCGCGGCGCCATGGAGGCCTATGTGGCCGCAGTCAAAAACGGCTCTTTCCCGGACAACGCGCTGCACGCCTGGTAATCCTTACCCCGTATGCGCATTGTTCACACCCTGGCGGATCTGCGCCAGCAGCTGCTCCCCTTCCGCCATCCTGCTGTGGTTCCTACCATGGGCAATTTGCACGCCGGACATCTGGCACTGGTGCGGGCAGCCAAACCGCTGGGCGACGTGACCGTGGCGACGATTTTTGTGAACCGCTTACAGTTCGGGCCCAAAGAAGATTTCGACAACTACCCGCGTACCCTGCCAGCAGACTGCGCGCAACTCGAAGCCGCTGGTTGCGACCTGCTGTTTGCGCCCTCCGAGGCGGAGTTGTACCCGCAGCCGCAAAGCTTTACCGTGCAGCCCGACCCGGCGCTGGCCGACATCTTGGAAGGCCATTACCGTCCCGGGTTTTTTTCCGGCGTGTGCACGGTGGTGCTCAAGCTGCTGGCCTGCACCCAGGCGCGCAGCGCCTTGTTTGGGAAAAAAGATTACCAGCAGCTCTTGATCATCCGCCACATGGTGCGCCAGTTCGCGCTGCCCGTGGATGTGATCGGGCAGGACACGCACCGCGAAGCTGACGGTCTGGCCATGTCATCGCGCAATAGCTACCTCAGCCCTGATGAGCGCGCGCAAGCGGCACTGCTGGGGCACACGCTGGCGCAGTGTGCAGGTGCCGTTCGCCAGGGCAATACCGCTTTTGCGGACCTGGAAAACCGGGCGCTGCAGACGCTGCGCTCGGCGGGTTGGATGCCCGACTATGTAGCCATCCGCCGCCAAAGCGACTTGCAAGCGGCCCAGCCCGGTGCGCCGCTGGTAGTGCTGGGCGCGGCGCGCCTGGGCAGCACGCGCCTGCTTGACAACCAGGAAATCTGAGCGGCGAACACCGCTTTACGCGGTCTCGCCGTAGCCGATCATGGCTTTGATTTCCAGGAAATCGTGGATCGCCCAATCGGCGTATTCGCGTCCGTTGCCCGACTGCTTGTAGCCGCCGAAGGGGGCGTAAATATCCCAGTCGGGATAGTTGATGTTGACCTGTCCGGCCCGCAACTGGCGCGCCACGCGGCGGGCATGGGCCATGTCGGTGGACTGCACATACGCCGCCAAACCGAACTCGGTGTCGTTGGCGATCTCGATGGCCTGCGCCTCGGAGTCGTAAGGCATGATGGCCAGCACCGGGCCGAAAATCTCTTCGCGCGCAATCGTCATCTGCGGCGTCACGCCGCCAAACACCGTGGGCCGCACGTAGTAACCCTTGCTGACACCCGCGGGGCGACCCATGCCACCGGCCACCAGCGTCGCGCCCTCAGCAATACCGACTTCAATCAGGCGCTGCACTTTGGTGAATTGCAGTTCGCTGACCAGCGGGCCCATGGTGGTGGCGTCTGCCTGCGGGTCGCCGACGATTTGCGCTGCGGCAGCGGCTTTGGCGTATTCCAATGCCTGCGCGTGCAGGGCACGAGGCACCAGCATGCGGGTGGGGGCGTCGCACGACTGGCCGGTGTTGCTGAAGCAGCCCTCCACGCCTTTGCGCACCGCGGTTTCCAGATCGGCATCTTCCAGGATGATGTTGGGGGACTTGCCGCCCAATTCCTGCGCCACGCGCTTGACGGTGTCCGCAGCGGTTTTGGCCACGATGATGCCGGCGCGGGTGGAACCAGTAAACGACACCATGTCCACATCTTTGTGCCCGGCCATGACCTGCCCGACCGAGGGTCCGTCGCCGTTGAGCATGTTGTAGACACCGGCGGGTGTGCCCGCAGCGTGCATGATTTCGGAAAACACAATGCCGCTGATGGGCGCGATTTCGCTGGGTTTGAGCACCATGGTGCAACCTGCTGCGATGGCAGGTGCCACCTTGCAGACGATCTGGTTGAGCGGCCAGTTCCAGGGTGTGATCAGCGCGACCACGCCAATGCCCTCTTTCATGATGCGGGTCGCACCGCGCTGGTGTTCAAACTCGTAAGCCTCCAAGGAGGCAATGGTGGCCTCCAGGTGCACACGCCCAGCCCAGACCTGCGCGTCCCGCGCCCAGGACATCGGCGCACCCATCTCATCACTGACCGCGCGTGCAATATCTTCGGCGCGCGCGTTGTACATATCCAGAATCCGCCGCAACAAAACCAGGCGGGTGGCTTTATCGGTGGCGGTAAAGGCCGGGAAAGCGGCCCGGGCCGCCGCCACGGCACGGTCCACATCGGCTGCGCTACCCATGGAAATCTGCGTGTACGCCGCCTCGGTGGCCGGGTTGATGACGTCGAATAAGCAGGGTGCTACCGGGTCAACCCAGGCGCCGTTGATGTAGAACTGGTGGTGGTGGGTCATGGTGCGTGCTCTTAGGAAAAGTAACAATTGAGATTAGCAGAGAATGCCCAGACGCCCGGCCACTCTGCGACCCAAGGACAGCCCATGAACGACCACGACTTTCTTTCCCCCGCCGTGCGCAGCCTGCGCGCCGACCTGGCGCTGGCCCTGCGCGCCGCCGCCCACCACGGGCTGGCCGAAGGCGTGTGCAACCATTTCAGCCTGGAATTGCCCGACTCCAGCGGGCGCTTTCTGCTCAACCCGCGCGGGCTGATGTGGGCCGAGATCGGGGCCGATGACATCGTCATGGTCGACGCCAACGGCCAGAAGCTGGCCGGACGCCATCCGGTAGAGCCCTCGGCCATGTTCATCCACGCCGGTATCCACAAGGTCTGTCGCAAAGCCTGCGTCCTACACACCCACATGCCCTACGCCACGGCGCTGACGCTCACCACGGCCGGCGCGCTCGATACCACCTTGTCGCAAAACGCGATGCGCTTTCATGGACGCGTGGCTATCGATGCGAACTACAACGGCCTGGCGCTGGACCACGCAGAGGGCGAGCGCATCGCCCGCGCCATGGGCAGCGCGGATGTGGGTTTTCTGGGCAACCACGGCATCGTGGTCTGCGCCGACCGGGTCGATTACGCCTATGACGATATGTATTACCTGGAGCGCGCCTGCCAGGCCGAAGTGATGGCACGCCAAACCGGCCTGCCCCTGCGTCCGCTGGCGCCCGCTCTGGCCGAAACCGTGGCCCGCCAGACCCTGGGCGAGCGCCTGCAAGCGGAACTTTTTTTTGCAGCCCTGCGAAGAAATGTTTAGCGTTTTGCTTGGCTTTCGAGCCATCCGCGCAGCCGCTCCACGCCCTGCGTGAGGCGCGTCAGGTCCTGCGAGGCGAAGCACCAGCGCAACCAACCGTCCGCCTCGGGCGCGAAGGCGTTGCCAGGGGCCAGACCCAAACCGGCCTCAGAGACCAATCGCTTGGCCGTGGCCAGCGAATCCGCATGACCCTGCAAGCGAAAAAACGCGTACATACCGCCTTTGGGGCTGGCCACTTCCACACCAGGTACGGCGAGCAACGCCTGCACCAGCGTGTCGCGGCAGCGGTGCAAATGGGCCACCACGCGCGGCGTGACCTGCGCCTCGCCCTGCAGCGCAGCCAGTCCTGCATGCTGCGTGAACACGCTGACGCTGGAGGTGTTGAACTCGGTGAGCTTGGACAGCTGCGCGGTCATGGCCGGTGGCACCACCATCCA
>CANIRI010000011.1 GCA_947469815.1 Comamonadaceae bacterium
AAGCACGATTCCACCTTTACCCTGACCAAGAAGCTCAATCCCACGGTGATCGACGCGCTGGAAACCGTGGATTTCCATGCCGAAGAGCTGCGGCTGGAAGACTTTGTTTTCCCCGGCTACAACGGCGTGATGTGCGTCGAAGCCGGCGGCCCGCCTGCGGGAACCGGTTGCGGCGGCTATGTGGTCGGCCAGACCGTCAAGCTGCTCAAAGAGCACCACTTGTTGGAAGACACCGACGTGGTGATTTTTGATGTGCTGGGCGATGTGGTCTGCGGCGGATTTGCCGCGCCCTTGCAGCACGCCGACCGCGCGCTGATCGTCACGGCCAATGACTTCGATTCGATCTTTGCGATGAACCGCATCGTGCAAGCTATCGGTGCCAAGTCCAAAAATTACAACGTGCGCTTGGGTGGTGTCATCGTCAACCGCAGCAACGAGACCGACCAGGTCGACAAATTCAATGCCGCCACCGGCCTCAAGACCATGGCGCATTTCCCCATGCTCGATGAGATCCGCAAGAGCCGCCTCAAGAAGTGCACCTTGTTTGAGCTCGATCCCACGCCAGCCGTTGTCGCAGTGCAAAACGAATACCTGCGGCTGGCCGCCGCCTTGTGGGAAGGCAGTGATCCGCTGCCGTCGATTGCCATGAAAGACCGCGACATTTTTGACCTTCTCGGATTTGATTGATGGACCACAGCAGCTACGTCGCGCGCCGCGGCGAAATAGAACACTATTTCGACCGCACAGCAGCCAAGGCCTGGGAGGTTCTGACCTCCAACGCGCCGGTGGGACGCATCCGCGCCACGGTGCGCGCCGGGCGCGACCGCATGCGCGGCACGCTGCTGTCCTGGTTGCCCGAGAACATGGAAGGTTTGCGCCTGCTCGACGCCGGTTGCGGCACCGGTGCCTTGGCATCCGAGGCGATGCGGCGCGGCGCGCACGTGGTTGCCATCGACTTGTCGCCCACGCTGGTGGACCTGGCGCAACAGCGCCACATCAAAGAATTGCACCAGGACCCCACGCTGGGTGCGCGCGGCGGCCGCATTGAATTCAGCGCCGGTGACATGCTGGCCGATGATCTGGGCAGCTTTGACCACGTGGTGTGCATGGATTCGCTGATCCATTACGACACACCGGACATCGTCAAAGCCGTGAACCGCCTGAGCTTGCGCACCCGCAGCAGCATCACCTTCACCTTCGCGCCGCACACGCCCTGGCTGGGCATGATGCACAGCGTGGGGCGATTGTTCCCGCGCAGCGACCGCTCGCCATCCCTGCAACCGGTGCTCAAGTGGGATTTGAAGTGGGGCTTTCGCAGCACGCTGGCCACCACCGGCTGGCAAGCAGGGCGTTCGCAGCGCATCAGCAGCGGTTTCTACACCTCGCACGCCTGGGAGTGGACACGCACATGAACCTGTTGCGCGCCATCTCCGACCTGTTAGTGCGCCGCGTGCAGGCTGTCCTGCGCCCGCCCAAGTGGGTTATGGCCTACGGCATGCGCTTCATGCCCTTTGCCGATGCGGCCTCGCCCGAGTTGCCCATCGGGCGGCTGCTGCGCCTGTCGCTGTTCCAGGCCGTGATCGGCATGGTGACCACGCTGCTGGTGGGCACGCTGAACCGCGTGATGATTTTGGAGCTGGGTATTCCGGCCTGGTGGGTGGCGTTTGCCGTGGGCGCGCCGCTGATCCTCGCACCCCTGCGCACGGTAGTGGGCTACCGCAGCGACACGCATCCCTCGGTGCTGGGCCTCAAGCGCCTGCCCTATTTGTGGATGGGTACTCTTTTGCTGTTCGGCGGCTTGGCCATCATGCCGTTCGCGCTGCTGCTGCTCTCCGACCCCATGCCCAACACCTTGTGGGTCGGGCGTCTGGGCATGACGCTGACCTTCATGCTGGTCGGCCTGGGCCTGCAAGTCACGCAGACCGCTGGGATGGCACTGGCCACTGACCTGGCCACCGAAGAGAAGCGCCCCAGCGTCGTGGCCCTGCTGCACAGCATGCTGCTGCTGGGCATGGTGGCCAGCAGCCTGCTCTATGGCTTTTTGCTCCAGGATTTTTCGCCCAAGGTGCTGGTGCAGGTCATCCAGGGCAGCGCCGTGACGGTGGTGGTCTTCAACCTGGTTTCCTTGTGGAAACAGGAAGCCCGGCAGGAGCGGCGCGCACCGCGCGCAGAGGGCGGTTTCTCACGCAGCCTTAAACGCCTGTTGGCGCAGCCGCAAATGGTGCGCTTTTTGTGGACCGTGGCACTGGGCACCTGTGCGCTCACGATGCAAGACATCCTGATCGAGCCCTTCGGTGGCCAGGTACTGGGCATGAGCGTGAGCGAAACCAGTTCCCTCAACGCTTTGTCCGCAGGTGGCGCATTTGTGGCATTCGCGCTGGCTGCCATGTGGCTGCGCCGGGGCGTGCATGCCTGCCGTCTGGCGGGTTGCGGTCTGCTGCTCGCGCTACCAGCGCTGGTCTTTCTGATTTTCTCGGTCCCGCTGCATTCCGTGCTTATGTTCCAAAGCGGCGCTTGCCTGCTGGGCTTTGGTACCGGTCTGTTTTCGGTGGGAACCCTGGTCACCGCCATGTCTTACCAGGACAAGGAATTTGTAGGCCTGGGCCTGGGCGCCTGGGGTGCGGTACATGCCACCGCCGGTGGCGTCGCCGCCATTCTGGCCGCGCTGCTGCGCGATGCAGTCGGCCATTGGACGGCGCAGGGTGCGATGGGGGAAGTGATGGACAACGTGGCCACCGGCTACAGCTTTGTTTTTCATTGTGAAATTTATTTGGTCTTTGCCACGCTGGTGGCTTTGGGGCCCCTGGTCGGTCGCGTGCGCCGAGCCAGTGGGATGCAGCAAGGTCGTTTTGTTTCTGTCTGAAGGAGCGAGAACATGGGAACTACTTTTACCGAGACGGGTGCCATCACCCAATATGTCGATGTAGCGCAATTGGTGCTCTACATTTTTTGGGGCTTCTTCGCGGGCTTGGTTTATTACCTCGTGCGTGAGAACCACCGCGAAGGCTATCCCATGGACGCAGGCCGTGACCCCGGCCCCAAGCAGGATGGCTGGCCGCCGGTACCCGAGCCCAAGCGCTTTGAGATGCACGATGGGCAGGTTTTCTTGTCGCCCGATGTGAACCGTCCCGATGGCGACTACAGCGCGGTACCGGCCCACCGTTTCAACGGCGCGCCGCTGGAGCCGGTAGGCGACCCGTTGCTGGCTGGTGTGGGTCCCGGTGCCTGGGCTGCGCGCGCTGATGTGCCCGACATGACGCACCACGGCGAAATCAAAATCGTCCCGCTGCGCGTCGCCTCCGACCACGGTGTTTCCTCGCGCGACACCGACCCGCGCGGCCTGCCGGTCTTTGATGCTGCAGGCGATCGGGCCGGCACGGTTGTGGACATGTGGGTAGACCGCGCCGAGATGCTGTTCCGCTACATCGAGCTGCAGCCGAACGGCAGCAGCCAGCCGGTGCTGCTCCCGATAAACTTTGGCGTGATCCGGGCCGATGGCGTCCACGTGCATGCCCTGTATGCGCACCAGTTCGCCAACGTGCCCAAGACCCGCTCGCCCGAGAAAGTGACCTTTCTGGAAGAAGAAAAAATCATGGCGTACTACGGCGCAGGCCTGCTGTATGCCGACCCGGACCGCCAGGAACCCATGGTATGAGCACCCAGCACGAACACGAGTTCGAGGCCGCACCGGGCCTGCCCGAGAAGCTGCCGGCCGGTGAGCACATCATCTGGCAAGGTGCGCCCGAGTGGCGCAGCCTGGGCGTGTCCGCGTTTGGCTTGCGCACCATCGCCATGTACCTCTTGGTGATGTGGTTGCTGCAGTTCGCCCACCTGTGGGACCAGGGCGGCAGCGCTCTGGAGATGGCCAAGTACCTGGGTATGAGTGGCGGCTGTGCAGCCCTGGCTCTGGCCCTGCTCGGCGGATTCACCTATCTGGTGTCCAGCACCACGCTCTACACCCTGACCAACCGCCGCGTGGTGATGCGTATCGGCGTGGTGTTGGGTCTGACCCTGAACCTGCCCTACCGCCAAATCACCGGTGCCTCGCTCAAGGCGCTGGCGCGCGGAACGGGCGACCTGGCAGTCCAGATCAAGCCGGACAGCCACATCGCCTACCTGCACCTGTGGCCCCATGCCCGCCCCTGGCACTTCAAAGCGCCGCAGCCCACGCTGCGCAGCATTGCGGGTGCCGAAGCCGTCAGCAACATGCTGCTGCAAGCCTGGCGTCTGGAAAACCCCAGCGAGCGTATGCAGGCCGGTGAAGCGACGTCTGCCCCTGCTATTGCACCCAACCACGGCCTGATGGCCTGAACCCCCGGAACACCACCATGACCACCGCCTCCTCCAGCATGCCCATGCGCTCTATCCCCACCAGGCTGCCGATTACCTGGGGGCTGGTGGCGCTGGCGCTGATTCTGGTCGTGGTGAGCTGGATGAGCCTGCACAGCGAGCGCGACGCCCCGCCCACCGATGTGCAGGTCAGCCGCAGCCTGTTGTTTCGCGACATGCCCGGTGGTGACATCCTGATCACGGACGCCACGACCGGTGAGCACGTGGCGCGGGTCCAGGGTGAGCAAGGTTTTATCCGCGGCATCCTGCGCGCGCTCAACCGCAGCCGCAAGATGCGCGGCCTGGGGCCGGACGGCACCTTCGACCTCACACGCTTCGATGACGGACGCCTGGTGATCAGCGACCGCAGCACGGGAGAACACCTAGATTTAGGTGCCTTCGGCCCGACTAATATCGGTTCGTTTGCACCCTTTATTGGCAAATGACGGCCCTTTGACTACCCACGAAAGCCCAGCACCATGAGCACCACCGCAGCCAAGTCCATCGCCACCGCCAGCGATGCCAACGAGAAAGCCGTCGAGAGCACGATGTTGAGCCCTCGCTTCTACACCACCGACTTTGACGCCATGGACCGATTGGACGTGTCGTCCGTGCGCGGCGAGTGGGACGCCATGATGCGCGAGTACGAGGGCGACAACAACCATGACCACTTCCAGCGTGATGCGCAGTTTGCCGACGAAGTGGCCGAGCTCATGCCCAAGCTGTCGCCGGAAATGCGCCAGGAATTTCTGGACTTTTTGATCAGCTCGCTGACCTCCGAGTTCTCCGGTTGCATTCTGTACAACGAGATCCGCAAGAACGTCGAAAACCCCGATATCAAGCAGCTGATGACCTATATGGCGCGTGATGAGTCACGCCATGCGGGCTTCATCAACCAGTCGCTGCGCGACTTCGGCTTAGGGATCGACATGGGCGACCTCAAACGCACCAAAGCCTATACCTTCTTCAAGCCCAAATACATTTTTTACGCGACCTACCTCTCCGAGAAAATCGGCTACGCGCGCTACATCACCATCTTCCGCCAACTGGAACAAAATCCGGACAAGCGCTTTCACCCCATCTTCCGTTGGTTTGAGCGCTGGTGCAACGATGAGTTCCGCCACGGTGAATCGTTTGCGCTCATCATGCGTGCCAACCCGCACCTGCTGCGCGGCGTCAACAAGCTGTGGATCCGCTTCTTCATTTTGGCGGTCTACGCCACCATGTATGTGCGCGACCACACGCGCCCCATGCTTCACCACGCCATGGGCCTGGACTCGGACGAGTACGACTACACCGTGTTCCGTATCACCACCGAGATCTCGCGCCAGGTCTTCCCGATTTCGCTGGACACCGACCACCCCGCTTTCCGCGCCGGTTTGGAAAATCTGTTCGCGATCTCGCAGGCCAATGACCGCGCCAAGGCGCGCGGCGGCGTCATCGGCAAGCTGACCCAGGGCGTCTGCGCCGTGCGCGCAGCGCTGACCTTTGGTCGCTTGTACCTGATGCCCGTGCAATCCAGCGAGCTGCCGCAGACCGTACGCATGGTGCCTGCATGGTGAACACGGCGCTGCAGATGGGCATGACGGACACCGCGGTGGCGGTGCTGTTTGCCCTGGTGTGCTGGTGGTTCGGTACGGGCATTATTTTGTTGCTCAACCGCTTGCCGGCGCAAAGCTTCCGCTGGAGTCTGGGTGGCTGGACTGTGCTGCTGTTCCTGAGCCTGTGGGGCGTGCAGATCAGCATGGGCTCGCACTCGGTCAGCAACGCCTTCATCGGCTTTGGCAGCGTGATCGTCATGTGGGGCTGGCACGAGTTGGCTTTCCTCACAGGCTCGGTCACCGGGCCGCGCCGCGCCCCGCTGGACGCAGATGCCCGCGGCTGGGTACGCCTGCGCCAGGCGATTGCCGTGATCCTGCACCATGAGCTTGCGCTGATTGCCAACTTTGGCCTTCTTCTGGCCATGCAATCCGGCCAGCCCAACCATGTGGCGGTCTGCACCTTTGCGCTGCTGTGGTGTATGCGGGTCAGCGCCAAATTCAATCTGTATTTCGGCGTGCCGCGCACCGGAGCTGACTATCTACCCCAGCATTTGAAATACCTGGCGAGCTACTTTGTTGAAAAACCTGTGGGTCTGTGGTTCGCGTTCAGCACAGGCCTGGCCTGCTGCATGTGGGTGTGGATGCTGGTACAGGCGCAGTCGCCATCGCAATCGCTCACCACCGGCTGGGTCTTGCTGGCCTCGCTGCTGGGCTTGGCCATTGTGGAACACGCGCTGATGATTCTGCCGGTGCCGCTGGAGCGGGTGTGGGCCTGGGCGCTGGAGCGCCAGCATGTCGCCGTGTTCACTGCACCGGCGCCACTGGAAAGCAAATGAACGCGCCCACGCCCCCCGAGTTTTTGACACCGGCCGACCTCGGGATCGACGCGCCGCTGCGCAGTCCGGGGCAACCCTTAGCGGTCGTCATCGGCAGCGGTTTTGGCGGGCTGGCCGCAGCGATTCGCCTGAGCGTGCGCGGCTACGCGGTGCAGGTGCTGGAAAAGCTGGACGCGCCCGGAGGACGCGCCTATGTGCACTACCAGGACGGTTTCACCTTCGATGCTGGCCCGACCATCATTACCGCGCCTTTTTTGCTGGAAGAGTTGTGGACCCTGTGCGGCCGCACCTTCAGCGACGACATCGACCTGCGGCCCATGGCCCCGTTCTACCGCATCCGTTTCCATGACGGCACGCACTTTGACTACAGCGGCGATGAAGAAGCCATGCTGGAGGAAGTCGCCCGCTTCGAGCCGGCTGACGTGGCCGGCTACATGCGCTTTGTGCAAGACGCTGAACGCTGCAAAAAGCTGGGTTTCGAGGGTCTGGGCTCGGTGGCTTTTGACAGCCTGGGCGACCTGATCCGCGCCATCCCCGCCTTTGCCCGCATGGGCGCTTGGCGCAGCATTTACAGCCTGGTGGCCAAGCATTTCAAGAACGAGAAGTTGCGCACGGTGATGAGCTTTCACCCGCTGCTGATCGGCGGCAATCCCTTCTCGGTCACCTGCGCGTACGCGCTCATCAACTCGCTGGAGCGGACCTGGGGTGTGCACTCGGCCATGGGTGGCACCGGGGCCATCGTGCGTGGCATGGTCAAGCTGCTGGCCGAGCGCGGCGTACCGGTGCGCTGCAACACGCCGGTCGTCAAAATCCGCGTCGAGGGCAAGCGTGCCACAGGCGTGGAACTGGCCAATGGCGAATTCATGGCCGCCGACATCGTGGTCTCCAATGCAGACTCGGCCTGGACCTACAAGCACCTGATCGAACCCCAACACCGCCGGGTGTGGACCGACCGCAAAATTGACAAGGGCCGCTACTCCATGGGCCTGTTTGTCTGGTACTTCGGCACCTCGCGCCAGTACCACGACATACCGCACCACATGATGGTGCTGGGGCCGCGCTACAAAGAGCTGCTCACCGACATCTTCAAACGCCACAAACTGGCCGATGATTTCAGCCTTTACCTGCACCGCCCGACTGCCACGGACCCCTCTTTGGCACCCGCCGGTTGCGACACGTTTTATGTGCTGGCACCCGTGCCGCATCTGGACAGCGGAACCGACTGGGCCCAGCATGCCGAGCCCTACCGCCAGGCGATTGCCGCGCTGCTGGAAGCCAGCGTGCTGCCCGGCCTGCGCAGCCATATCGTCACATCCAAGGTCACCACGCCGCAGGATTTCCACGACCGGCTGTGGTCCTTCAAAGGCGCGGGCTTCGGCCTGGAGCCGCTGCTGCTGCAAAGCGCGTGGTTTCGCCCGCACAACCGCAGCGAAGACGTGGAAGGCCTGTACATGGTAGGCGCGGCAACGCACCCCGGTGCAGGCGTTCCCGGGGTTTTGATGTCAGCTAAAGCACTTGAAACGGTGGTACCGCATGTCCTTCCACGATGACGCCGCGCTGGATCTGAACGACAGCGACAGCGCTGCGGGTCACCTCGGCCCGCAATACGACCTCGATGCCTGCGTGGCGCTGATGCGCGGGGGCTCCAAAAGCTTCTTCGCGGCAAGCAAACTGTTGCCGCCGCGGGTGCGCTCGGCGTCCATCGCCTTGTACGCTTTTTGCCGCGTGGCGGATGATGTGGTCGACGAAGGCGATGACCCGGCGGAGGGTCTGCGCCAGTTGCGCCTGCGGCTGGACTGCATCTACCAGGGCAACCCGGAAAACCACCTCGAGGACCACGCATTGGCCTTGGTGGTGCACCAGCACAAACTACCGCGCCCTCTCTTAGATGGCCTGCTCGACGGCTTTGGCTGGGA
Organism: Comamonadaceae bacterium; assembly: GCA_947469815.1. Lineage (GTDB taxonomy): Bacteria > Pseudomonadota > Gammaproteobacteria > Burkholderiales > Burkholderiaceae_C > Allorhodoferax. Next base: position 8,623 of record CANIRI010000011.1, read on the forward strand.
CGCCGAAGGCACACGCTACGACAGTATGGAAGCGCTGCACGGCTACTGCGCCCGCGTGGCCGGTACGGTGGGGGCGATGATGGCCTGGATCATGGGCGCGCGCGCCAGCAGCACCCTGGCACGGGCCTGCGAGTTGGGTGTGGCCATGCAGCTCACCAACATCGCCCGCGACGTCGGCGAAGATGCGCGCAACGGCCGCATGTACTTGCCGCTGGACTGGGTCCGCGAAGAAGGCCTGGACCCGCAAGCATGGCTGGAAAACCCCAGCAACCACCCCGCTATCCGCCGTGTGGTCGCGCGCATGCTGGAGCATGCCGACGCGCTGTACCTGCAATCCACCCCCGGCATAGCTGACCTGCCGCGCGACTGCCGCGCCGCCATCCAGGCCGCCCGCTTGATTTACGCCGAAATCGGCCACCAACTGGTTCGCAGCGGCCTCAACTCCGTGGACCAGCGCACCGTGGTCAGCTCCACCCGCAAGATGGCCCTCATCGGGCAAGCGCAGTTGCAAGCCGTTTGGGACAAGACCTCCACGACCAGTCCGCCGCCGCTGGAAGGCATCCGCTTTCTGGTGGAAGCCTGCCAGCACGCAGCGGCCCCCAGCCATGCGCTCCCCCACGGCTTCCCCAACCGCAGCATCACCGAGCGGATTTTGTGGATGATCAATTTGTTCGAACGCCTGAGCACCGAACGGCGGCAGCAAAGCATGGTGCGGCAGACCATGCATTACGGGCCGGGTTAGCGCGTTCCGGGCGCGGTGCTGTGAATGAAACCCGTATCACGCGGCACCAGCTTTAAAAGGATGGTGTCCCTAGGCGTACAGCTAGCCAATGGGTCTCCATTTTCTAGGGCGAAGAAGAAGTCACCCACGGATTGATCACATCCAAGCCCAGATCCGCAAAATCCCGGCTGTTGCGCGTGACCATGCTCAAGCCATGCTGCGCGGCGCTTGCAGCTAAAAGGCTGTCGATGGCTGGCAGTGGGCGGCCAGCGGCAGACAGCAAACGACCCCAACGGTCGGCCACTTGCGCATCAACGGGCAGGATACGGCCCGCAAAAAACGCCGGTAAATCAGTTTCCAGCCAATCCGTGAGGGCCATACGCCGTTTGGCTCCTGTGGACGGCTGGTGCCGCAACTTCAAACAAGCCAAAGCTGCTTGAATCTGAACTTGCATCCTTGAGGCCTGATGCTTGCCCGCTGGTTTGCGCCGGCGCGGCAAGAATGGGGCTTCTCTGCAATGCTGAAAACGGCTGCCGTGAAAGCTTTGACGGCGCGTTCGCGATGTGCTCCTCAAAGGCGGGGCGTTCTGCGTCCGCAGCTTTGTATATCCAAAACAAGCAAAGCCATCACCTACACCAAAATCTATTTCCGCGCATTCCAACGGCGCATTAGGTTCAACATGAATTGACGCCACACTACTTCTCAGTTAGATTGAAAATTCTTGCTGAAATAAAATTTAGATTGAATGCGGGTACTGCGGCGATGCGCTTCGCCGCAGTACCCGATTTCAAATAACAGGAGACCTTATGGACATTCATGAGTACCAAGCCAAATCGCTGCTGTCGGGCTTTGGCGTTAGCGTGCCCACGGGCGGTGTGGCTTACAGCCCTGATCAGGCGGTATTTGTCGCCACCGAATTGGGTGGCGCGCATTGGGCGGTCAAGGCGCAGATTCATTCGGGCGGGCGTGGCAAGGCCGGCGGCGTGAAGCTGTGCCGCACGTACCACGACGTCGCGGCCGCTGCGAAATCGATGTTGGGCGCCACGCTGGTGACGAACCAGACCGGGCCCGAGGGTAAGGTGGTGCACCGTGTCTATGTTGAGAAGGCCACCGCGTTTGAGCGGGAGTTGTATCTGGGCTTTGTGCTGGACCGCAAAATTGAGCGCATCCGTGTGATTGCCTCGGTTGAAGGTGGCATGGAGATTGAAGAGATCGCCAAGGAAAGACCTGAATCCATTTTGCAGGTGGAAGTCGAACCTGCGGTGGGCATGCAACCGTTTCAGGCGCGTCAACTGGCGTTCGGTCTCGGGTTGAATATGAAGCAGGTTTCGCAGGCGGTAACGACTATTCTGGGGTGCTACCGCGCGTTTCGTGATCTCGACGCCACCATGGTCGAGATCAATCCGCTGGTAGTGACAAAAGATGACCAGGTGATCGCGCTCGACGCAAAAATGTCGTTCGACGATAACGCCTTGTTCCGTCGCCCGCAGGTCACGGAAATGCGCGATCCGGCCGAAGAAGATCCACGTGAAGCCCGTGCCGCAGAATTCGGTTTGAACTATGTGGGCCTGGACGGCGATATCGGATGCATCATCAACGGCGCGGGTCTGGCCATGGCAACCATGGACAACATCAAGTATTGCGGTGGCGACCCCGCAAACTTCCTGGACGTCGGTGGTGGTGCTTCACCAGAACGTGTAGCCGCAGCATTCAATCTGGTGCTGACCGATCAAAACGTGAAATGCATTTTGGTGAATATTTTTGCTGGGATCAATCGTTGTGATTGGGTGGCGCAGGGCGTCGTGCAAGCAGCTAAAGATTTACGGGTGCCGCTGGTCGTACGTTTGGCGGGCACCAATGTCGAAGAGGGGCAAAAAATCATCCGCGAATGCGGCTTGCCCATCATGACCGCTGACTCGCTGATGGAAGCCTGTGAAAAATCGGTCAAGCTCGCTCGAGGCGAGCTGGTTAATTGATCCTATTCACGTTGGGAGATTGCGTAAATGAGTATTTTGATTGACGAAAAAACACGCGTGATTGTGCAGGGCTTCACCGGCGACAAGGCCACCTTTCACGCGAATGAAATGATTCAATACGGCACCAACGTGGTGGGTGGCGTCACACCGGGTAAGGGTGGCAAGGTTCATCTGGAGCGCCCGGTATTCAACACCGTGGAAGAGGCCGTCAGGGCCACGGGTGCGCAGGCCAGCCTTGCCTTTGTACCGCCGCCCTATGCAGCGGATGCATTGATGGAAGCGGCCGACGCTGGACTCGATCTGGTGTGCATCATCACCGATGGTATTCCTGCGCAAGACATGATGCGCGTCAAGCGCTACCTGCGTCGCTACCAAAAAGAAATGCGCACCACCATCGTTGGACCCAATTGCGCCGGGATTATCAGCGCGGGCAAAGCCATGCTCGGCATCATGCCGGGGCACATCTACATCCGCGGCAATGTCGGCATCGTCTCGCGTTCCGGCACGCTGGGCTATGAAGCAGCGGCGCAGATGAAAGCCCTTGGCATTGGCGTCACCACCAGTGTCGGCATCGGTGGTGACCCGATTAACGGCAGCTCGTTCCTGGATCACATGGCGCGGTTTCAGGCAGACCCTGAAACCGAGGTGGTGGTGATGATTGGCGAGATTGGTGGCCCGCAGGAAGCTGAAGCATCCAAGTGGATCAAAGAAAACATGACCAAGCCCGTGGTGGGCTATGTCGCTGGGCTGACGGCACCGAGAGGTCGTCGCATGGGCCACGCGGGCGCGATTATTTCGGGTGAGGGTGATACCGCCCTCGAAAAATCCGAGATCATGGCTTCATACGGTTTGCTGGTTTCGCCCAGTGCATCGGAGCTGGGTATCACGGTCCAAAAAGCACTCGCCAGCATCGGCAAATAAGACAGCACAACGAAACAAGGATATGACATGAGCTTCACCATCATCGAGCAGGCAACATCGCGGATACACCGCTCCGAACTGGCGGTGCCCGGTTCCAATCCCGCCATGTTCGAGAAAGCCGCCAACTCAGCGGCGGATGTTGTATTTCTCGACGTGGAGGATGCGGTGGCACCCGACGACAAGGCACAGGCCCGCAAGAACATTATTCAAGGGCTGAACGATATCGACTGGGGCCGTAAGTCCATGATGGTGCGGATCAATGGTTTGGATACCCACTACATGTACCGCGACGTGGTCGATATCGTCGAAGCCTGCCCACGCCTGGACATGATTCTGATACCGAAGGTGGGGACAGCGGCTGACGTCTATGCCATCGACATGATGGTGACGCAAATTGAAACCGCAATGGGGCGCACCAAACGCATCGGCTTTGAAGTGTTGATCGAAACCGCGCTCGGTATGGCGAATGTTGAAGCCATCGCGCAATCGAGCAAGCGCTTGGAAGCCATGTCATTTGGCGTGGCGGATTACGCCGCATCCACACGCGCGCGCACAACGGTGATTGGCGGCGTCAACAAGGATTCCGGTGTGCTGTCAGACCGTGACGCCGATGGCAAGCGCGCGTATTTCTGGACCGACCCCTGGCATGCAGCGCAGACGCGCATGATGGTGGCATGCCGTGCGTATGGACTGCGCCCTATCGATGGACCGTTTGGTGATTTCAGTGACCCGGATGGTTATGTGGCTGCGGCGAATCGTGCCGCCGTGTTGGGCTACGAAGGTAAGTGGGCGATTCATCCCTCACAGATCGCGCTGGCGAATCAGGTCTACACACCTTCGGAGGCCGAAGTCACGCGTGCCCGGCGCATCATGCAAGCGATGGACGAGGCGGCGAAAGCAGGTAAAGGCGCCGTCAGTCTCGATGGCCGCATGATCGACATCGCCAGCATCCGCATGGCTGAGGCCTTACTCGTCAAGGCAGAGCAGATTGGTGGACAGGGCAGTTGAATTGGGGGAAATCTCACGCAGCATGTTGATCTTGCAAACGCAAGAAACCACAGTGCGGTTCACCCCCTACGCGGCATCCGCCAAGGCAACATCGCCTGCACCACCGGCGAGACCAGGCGGGTGCAATCCAGCGATTCGTGGAAGCTGGTAACAGACTGACCCAACAAGGTGCTGCGCAGCACGGCGCGTTGGTAAAACGGTGTGTCTTCGAGTTGTTCGCTGACCTGGACCGGCCCCTCGCTACGCATACGGCGCGCGACGCGCCAGGCGGTGAGCGGCAAGGTCTGGCGCGCCGGTGCGTCGAAATGTTCTACCCGGCCGTCGGGACAAAAACGCAAGGCCAGCAGCGTGTCGGGGCCTGACTTGTGTTGTACGTCGTAGAGCACGGCGACGCTGCCGTCGGCAAGTTGCGTGCGTGACCAGTCCCATTCGCGAAACGGGCGGTCTATGGGCTCATCCCCCTCATTGGAATCGAGGTAGCCGCTGCCGGACCAGCGCTGCGAAGGGTGCTGCAAGTTGACTTCGACCCGCGCACGCGGTGCCAGCGGGCCCCAGCGGTGGCGGCCCATGGCGTCCAGCGGGGTGCTGAAGTTGAACAAGCCCTGCGGTTCAATGCGCACGCTGCCCCGCACGCGGCGCGGAATCGGCACGGTGACTTCGTCGATGTCGATATGCAGCGCCTGCCCGTCCCAACGCAGTTGGCTGGGGCCTATGGTGTAGCGGTGCGCCTCGCGGTGGCAGTGGCGCGCGCCGCGCTCGGTCATGGTCCAGCGGCCCGACAAGGGCGGTGCGTGCGTGCGGTAGAGCGCAACGTTAAGAGTGCAGAAATTCTCGGGGTCGGCGATGCCGCTGGCACCCCGCGCCCAGGCGTAATAGGGTGAAAACACGCTGCCGACAAAGGCGATGATGGAGAGGCCATAGGCCCTGTCATCGCTCAGGGCATCGACATACCACCAGAGGTAGCCACCGGGTGGAACCGCTTGGTCGAATTGCGGTGCGCCATCAGCGCTGCGGCCGCCAATTGGCCCGACATGGCCGCCATGGGCACCCCCGGCCCCGGGTGCACGCTGCCCCCCGCCAGGTACAGCCCCGCTATCCGGCTGGCCGAGTTGGAACGCTGGAAGGCCGAACTCCAGCCGTGCGTCGCCTGGCCATACAGCGCTCCGCCCGTGGCCGGGAAAAGCTGGTTGAATTCCACCGGGCTGGTACGCACCACCGGCGGCTGCGCCAAGTCCAGCGTGAGGCCACATTGCTGCAAAAGGTCTTGGGTTCGGGTTTGGCATAGCTGCAGGTCTTTCGCTTGAAGCAAATCGGTATCGCCCACGGCCGGCGCGTTGACCAGGCACAGCAGGCGCTCAGGACCCTCGGGAACATGGCCCAGCCCCCGGTCCTGCGCACAGATGTAGACCGTGGGGCGCTGGGGCAAGGTGCGGGCTCTGAAGATGTCGTCGAACTCCGCACGGTAGTCGGACTGGAAAAACACATTGTGCCGGTCCAGGGCAAAGCCGCTGGTGGGAATGCAGGCCGACCAGGTCAGCGCAGACAGCGAGCGGGTGCGCGCCGGGCCGGCCACCGCCTCGCGTACACCGCCGCCCAGCAGGCCGGTGCGCAAAGCGGCTACGTCGCCGTTGAACACCACGGCGTCAGTTTCCAGCCGCAGTTCATTTGCGCAGTGGACGGCGCGCACGGCACCGCCCTGCACCTCGATGCGCTGGCAGGGCGTGTTGAAGTGAAACTGCACGCCGCGCGCCTGCGCCAAGGATTGCAGGTTCTGCACCAGCGCGTACATGCCGCCACGGATCGCCCAGACACCGTCCATCTCAACCTGCGCGATCAGCATCAGCGTGGCAGGCGCCTCCCAAGGCGATGAGCCGCAATAGGTGGCGTAGCGGGCAAAGAGCTGGCGCATACGCGGGTCGTGGAAATGCCGCCCCAGGCTGTCCCACAGACTGCGTGTGGGGCCCAATCCCATGAGCACACCCAAGCCCCGCGCACCCAGGCGGCCCATCATCTGCGCGGCGCTGGGCGAGGGCGAACGGATGAACGGGCCTTCGAGCTCGTCATAGACCCGGCGCGCGGTGGCGCAAAACCGCACAAAGCGGTCGGCCTCGGCCGGCCCCGCAAATTCGCGCACTGCCGCAACCGAACGGTCTTGCTCAGCGAACAAATCCAAAACCGAACCATCGCTCCAAGCGTGGCGGGCGATCACCGGCAAGGGGTCGATTTGCAGTTGCGCCTCCAACCGGGTTCCGACCGCTTGGTAGATCTGGTCGAAGATCCAGCGCATGGTGAAGACAGTGGGGCCGCTGTCGACGGGCGCACCACCGGCGCTTAACTGGCGGATCTTGCCGCCGGCTTGCGGCGCGGCTTCGACGACATGGACCTCCATGCCGGCGTGCGCCAGGCGCAAGGCACTGACCAGACCGGCGATTCCCGCGCCGACCACGACGACGCGCTGCGCAGCCATTTATGCCGCCGCCATAGGGGCTTGGCTGTCCAAACCGAAGTCCAGCGCTTTGCCCTCCCAGATGCCCTCAAAAAACAGCACCCGCATGCGGACAAACATGGACTCGGAGAAAAAGCCGTTGCGGTAGGTTGCGGCAATGGCTTTGCTGTGGGCACCGCTGCGCGCATAGGCGTCCATGGCCTCGGTATTGCGCCAGATACTGAAAGTGCACTGGCGCAGCAAGGGTGCCTCGCCCAGGCCCATGGCCACCAGGCAGCCCTCGGCTTGCGGCAACTGCGCCTGCGCGGCGGGTGCCATGCGCCAGAAGGCCGGCGCCTTGGTGGGGAGGATGCTGGCGCGGGTGATGGCAGCAACGAGGCCGCCTGGGGGCTGCTCGCCGTCCAACGCGCCCGCTTGCGGGGTCCAACTCACGCCATCCCAGGCACCGCGGCTGGACTGGATACCAAACAAGCCGAAACACAATTCACGTGCCCGGCTGCGGTACTGCGCAAACACCGACCCATCACAAAAGGCCTGGGCGTCGGCTAAGGAGTCGAACACGCAGACCAGGCCCTGGTGGCTGGCACTGGGGCGCAAGCTGAAGCCGCCCGCATGGCCGCTGCCCATAACTTTGGCAAAGCGCAAACCCTGCACCCCAGCCAGGCTGTTCGCGCCTTGCGCAATGCGCAGCCAGCCCCAGAGCCGGTGCTCTTTCAACAGGTCAACCATCGCAACCAGCACGGTTGCACCCACCGGCAGGGACGAGGACTGTGGAGCAGGCACAGGCTGACTCCGGGCTGAGAAATCTCAGCCTTTCGTTTTGGCGCTAGGCTGGTCTTCGACAAGCTTGGCGGGGGCCGGGTCTGCGGGCTTGGCCAGCTCCGGGAAATCCTTGAGCATGGACTGGCCGTTCAGGGGCTTGTAAGCACCCTGGTGGCAGGTAGCGCAATTGACCTTGGCCACATCACCGGTTGCTCCCAGACGCTCGACAGGGAACGTCGCGGTCAGCGGCTCCATGTAGTCGAGGTTCAGGTCACGCGCCATGCGGATGCCGTGCCAGGCTGTTCCGCGCTGGGGCGTGCTGTTTTCCCAACTAGAGAAGGACTGCGTGTTGTGGCAATAAGTGCAGTTCACGCCCAGGCTTGTCGACATGTGGGCCATCAAGCTGTAAGTCCATTCCGCTTGCTTGATGGAGTGGCGGTTGGTACCCGGCAGGGCCTTGGTGCCATTGACACGGATGTCGAGATTACCCAGCAGATAGGGCGTGAACGGATCGCTGGGAAGCGACGCGGAGCCGACGCTGGCAGCCGCGATGTTTTGACCCGCTCGGTCGCCAATGAAGTCGGCATGCAGATCCTGCGGCTGCTCTTTGAACCAGATTTGCTCAGGCACCGGTTTACCGCGGTGACAGGTGTAGCAGGTGACGCCCGTCTGCGCTACGTGGGGCTGCCAGTCAGCATTGACATGCTGGGTCATCTGCACCATGCGCCGCGCTACGACCTTGGTGTATTTTTCATCCGCAGCAAAGTTGGCCGGGTTGTGGCAATAGGTGCAACCCTGCTCGGGCGCCACCCAACTGGTGATGGAGACCATCAGCCGGTTGAACTGGGCCACGCTCAGGTTACCCAGCACCTGCACATTCTGGTAGGTCTTGCCGGCGGTGGGACCATCGGTGGAAGCCGCTGGCAGCGACACCGGAATCTCATTGGCCATGGTGCGCGCGTCCAGGATCCGGTCGTTGTAGACCTGGACCATGCCTGTGCCACGGAAACCGTGTTGCACGCTGGTGGGCGATGGGCGCTCGCATGCGGTTAGGACCACTGCTGCGCCAATGAGCGCGACGCGAAGGAGAAAGTTGGAGTAGTTCATGGTTTGACAGCGCTCAAGGTTGCGGGGTCCACCACCGCAGGGTAGACAGCCGGGTAGCTAGGTGCCACACCGTGTTTGACTGCCCAGAGGTACCAATTGTCAACCACTGTGCCGGTCAACAGAATGCCGATGCCACCCACCAGCGGGCACAGCACAGCAAACCACCAGGCCCAGCGGTGAATAGATTCCATGGTGGCGTTAAAGCCCATGGTCCAGCGCCAGAACAAGGCGGCGCGCTCAGAGGCTGTGCCACGGTCAGCGATTTGTTCGATCTCGCGCTCACCGCCAAAGCGGCTGACCGCCAGGATCGTCGCGCCGTGCATCGCGAACAGCAGCACCGAGCCGTAGAGGAATGCAATGGACAGCGCGTGGAAGGGGTTGTAGAACAGGTTGCCGTAGCGCAGCGAAAACGCGGCGGTCCAATCCAGGTGGGGGAAGATACCGAAGGGCACGGCCTCCGACCAGGAGCCCATCAAAACCGGGCGGAACAAGCCCAGCACCAAAAACAACCAGATGGCTGCGGCAAAGGCCCATGGAATATGGGTTCCCATGCCCAACTCGCGAGCGCGCCGGTAGGTACGGGCCCACCAAAAGAACATCGACGCAGTCAGGAAAGCACCCGTGAGCAACCACCACCCCCCCTGATTCATAGGCGGGAAGCTCAGGCCGTAGGCCGGTGCCGGTGGCTCCAGCGCCAGCCAGAACAATTGGCGCACAAACTGGACCGGGTCCCAGTTCACCGAGGCCAGCATGTTGAAGCCAATGAAGTTAAAAGCGAGGGTACCCAGGATGAGCGAAGCCACGCCCAGACCACCCAGGTAGATCGGGCCGATTTGCGCGTTGCCGATCACACCGGCCAAGTAAACGATGAGCGGTTCGCCGGTACGTGGGCTGTTACCGTGGCCCAGCTCGACTCCGTGGTGCGTCGGTCCAACAGCTTGGACCGTGGTGAAAAGATTTTGGTATTGCGCCATGTCGTGTCTCCTTAATTAGCTCCAGATCGGCATGTTGAGCCACCAGTTCCACCACTCCGGCCAGCCGCGGCTCCAGAACGGCCCGCTGATAACGATGCACAGCGCACTGAACAACACCGCAGCCAGTGCGAGAAAGAGGCCAAGCCGGTGGATGCCCAGGGTGCCGATGGAATAACCGATGGTGTCGCGGAAGAAGGTGTCCTCATGCTCAGGCGTGCGGACCGTGTGGCCAGGTGCCGGGTTGGTGGACGACAGGACCAGGCCGCCGTGTAGCGACAGGGCAAAGGTGGTGGTGAAGAAGAAGCTCACCGCAATCATGTGCGCCGGGTTGTAGTGGAAGTGCAGGTATTGGTAGCCCACGTTGGACACCCAATCCAGATGGCTGAAGATGCCGTACGGGAAAGCATGACCCCAAGCACCCATCAGCACCGGGCGGATGACCTCGAGCGTGAAGTACGCAAATATCGCCACGCTGAATGCAGCGGGCACGTGGTAACCCATACCCAGCTTGCGGCAGATTTCGACCTCACGCATGGCCCAAGAGCCAAAAGCACCGAGAGCGCAAACCGTGATGATCTGCCACAAGCCGCCCTCCATCAGAGGTGCCATCCGCAGGCCGTAAGACAGATCGGGCGGGGCAATGCTGATTTGCCACAGATTCCAGGTCGGACCCTGTGAGGCACCCCACAAAATCATGGTGGTTCCGAGAATGGAAAAGAAGATGGTGGTCACACCAAAGAAGCC
>CANIRI010000012.1 GCA_947469815.1 Comamonadaceae bacterium
ACAAAATCGCGGTGCCATAAAAAGGCATGCGGTGCAGAAAGTCAACAAAAGCTTTTTGCAAACGGGCAAAGTCATGCCCGTAGGTTTCCATGTGGTCGGCATCGATGTTGGTGACCACCGCCATGATGGGCAGCAGGTTCAGGAACGAGGCGTCCGACTCATCGGCTTCGACCACGATGTAGTCGCCACTGCCCAAGCGCGCATTGGCGCCAGCGCTGTTCAGACGCCCGCCGATCACAAAGGTCGGATCCAAACCGGCGGCCGCGAGCACGCTGGCCACCAGACTGGTGGTGGTGGTTTTGCCGTGGGTACCGGCAATCGCAATGCCTTGCTTGAGGCGCATCAATTCGGCCAACATCATGGCGCGCGGCACGATGGGGATATGCAGTTCGCGGGCGCGCAGCACCTCGGGATTGCTGCTTTGGACGGCGGTGGAGGTGACTACCGCATCTGCGCCATCGACATGCCCGGCTGCGTGCCCGATGCGGGTTGCAATACCCAGCGCTCCCAGTCTTTGCAGGGTGGCGCTGTCGTTCAGATCCGAGCCGCTGATCTCATAGCCCAGGTTGTGCAGTACTTCGGCAATGCCACTCATGCCCGAGCCGCCGATACCGACAAAGTGGATGTGGCGTACCGCGTGCTTCATGCGCTGAGTTCCTCGCAGGCCGCAGCCATGGCTGCGGTGGCCTGGGTTTTTTCCATGGCCTTGGCCGCCTGGGCGCGTTGCAGCAGCGTGTCGCGGCTCAGGCCTTGCAGCATTTGCGCCAGGTAGGCGGGCGTGAGTTCCGGCTGGGGAAGCAACCATCCGCCCCCCGCGTCGACCAGAAAGCGGGCGTTGTGGGTTTGGTGGTCGTCCACCGCAAACGGGAAGGGCACAAACACCGCAGCCGCACCGACCGCCGCGATTTCGGTGACCGTGCTCGCGCCGGCCCGGCACAGCACCAGGTCGGCATCGGCAAAAGCCTGGGCCGTGTTGTCGATAAACGGGGTGAGCGTGGCCTGCACCCCGGCTGCGGCGTAGTTGCTGCGCAGCTCCTCAATTTGTTTTTCGCCGCTTTGGTGGATGACGACGGGGCGCTGCGCGGGGTCCATCAGGGCCAGCGCTTGCGGCACCACGGTATTGAGTGCGCGGGCACCGAGGCTGCCGCCCACCACCAGCAGACGCAGCGGGCCGCTGCGCCCGGCAAAGCGCTGCGCGGGTACGGCTTGCTGCAGAAATTCCGCCCGCAAAGGATTGCCCACCCACAGAGCAGCAGGCAAGGCCTTGGGGTAGGCGCTGAACACACGTTGCGCCAGCCGCGCCAGCAGCTTGTTGGATAGGCCAGCGATCGCGTTTTGCTCGTGCAAGACCAGCGGAATGCGCAAGAGGGCGGCCGTCAAACCGGCGGGCAGGCTGATGTAGCCACCCAAGCCCACCACCACGGACGGGCGCAGGCGGCGCAGCAGTGCCAGACTTTGGGTGCAGGCGCGCAACAGCCGCCAGGGCGCTGCCAGCAAGGCCAGCTTGCCTTTGCCGCGCACGCCCTGAAAGTCAATCAATTCCATGGCGAAACCATGCGGGGGCACGATGCGGGATTCCATGCTGCCTGGCGCACCCAGCCAGCGCACGGTCCAGCCGGCACTGCGAAGGGCTTGCGCCACGGCCAAGCCCGGAAAAATGTGGCCGCCAGTGCCGCCAGCCATCACCAGGGCGCTGCGGGGCAGGACGGTAGCGTTCATGAACGGCCTCCCTGCATCATGCGGCGGTTCTCGTGGTCAACGCGCAGCACGATGGCCAGCGCCACCAGATTGATCAGGATGGCTGATCCTCCGTAGCTCATGAGCGGCAGGGTCAGGCCTTTGGTAGGCAGTGCGCCCAGGTTCACGCCCATGTTGATGAAGGCCTGGAATCCCATCCAGATGGCCACGCCCTGTGCCACCAGGCCAGGGAACACCCGGTCCAGTGCGATCGCCTGGCGGCCGATGTGCATGATGCGGCGGGTCAGCCACAGGAACAAGGCGATCAGCACGACCACGCCCACCAGCCCCAATTCCTCGCCAATGACCGCCAGCAGAAAATCGGTGTGGGCTTCGGGCAGCCAGTGCAGCTTTTCCACGCTGCCGCCCAAGCCGACGCCAAAGATCTCGCCACGCCCGATGGCAATCAGCGAGTGCGACAACTGGTAGCCCTTGCCCAATGCATATTTTTCGGCCCAGGGGTCCAGGTAAGCAAAAATCCGCTCACGCCGCCACTCGCTCATGGCGATCATCAGGCTGAAGGCAATCAGCAGGATGGCGGTGATGAAGGCGAACATGCGGGCATTCACGCCGCCCAAAAACAGAATCCCCATGGCAATCACGGCGATCACCATGAACGCGCCCATATCGGGTTCCCACAGCAGCAACACGCCCATCGCACCCACCGCAAAAGCCATAGGCATGACCGCGCGGAAGAAATCCTCTTTCACGTCCATCTTGCGGACCATGTAATCGGCGGCGTACAAGAGCACCGCAAGTTTGGCCAGCTCAGACGGTTGGAAGTTTGTCGGCCCCAGAGTGATCCAGCGCTTGGCGCCGTTCACGCCCTTGCCCAAACCGGGCACCAAAACTGCGGCCAGCAACACCAGCGACGCCACAAACAGCATCGGCGCCCAACGCTCCCATTTCTCCAGAGACACTTGAAAGGCGATCAGCGCAGTCACCAGGGCCACAGCAATCGACAAAATGTGGCGGCTCAGAAAATGGGTGTGGGTGTAGTTGGAAAACTTGGGGTTGTCCGGCATGGCAATGGAGGCGGAATACACCATCACCAGCCCCCAGGTCAGCAACACGCCGACCACCCACATCAGTGCTACGTCGACGGTGTGCAACTGCACCGCCTGCGGGCTGACGCCGGTCTGGGTGTGGACGTAGGCGCTGCGGCGCGTACCGAGTTGCACCGGCAGCGTCACGTCCTCTGCGGACCCGCCGAACCAGCGTTTCAAGGGATTGAGCTTGAGCACCGACTGCATCATGCGGTGGCCTCCAGCAGCGTGCCGCTGCGCTGCGCCAGCGCCATAACGGACTCCACAAACACGCGGGCGCGGTGGGCGTAGTCATCAAACATGTCAAAGCTGGCGCAGGCGGGCGACAAGAGCACGGCGTCACCGCTGCGGGCTTGTTGCGCGGCCAGTTCAACGGCCTGGTGCAAGCTGTCGGCAGCCAGGATTTGCAGCGTGGCGTTCTGCGCGATCGCGTTGCGGATCAGACCCGCATCACGGCCGATCAGCACCACGGCTCGCGCGTGCGCGGCCAAGGGAGCGGCCAAAGGAGCGAAGTCCTGCCCCTTGCCATCGCCACCCAAAATCACCACCAAACGCCGCTCGGCGCCCAAGCCGGTTAGCGCGGCCACGGTGGCGCCCACGTTGGTGCCCTTGCTGTCGTCAAAAAATTCGACGCCCTCCAACACCGCCACCGACTGCATGCGGTGTGGCTCGCCCCGGTATTCGCGCAGGCCGTACAGGACGGGGGCCAGCGGGCAGTCGGCCAGCGTCACCAAGGCGAGCGCCGCCAATGCATTCGTGGCGTTGTGGCGACCGCGAATGCGCAGCGCGTCGGCCGGCATCAGGCGCTGAATCAGAATGCCCTGCGCGTCGCCCCGGCGGGCTTTCTCGCCGGAGTCAACAGCCCGCACCAGCCAGGTCAGACCGTTCACGTCTTCCAGCCCCAAGTCGCCGATCCGGGTGGGCAGATCGGTGCCAAAGCTCAGAAGCGTGCGTACAGGCATCGGCGCTTCTTTGGGCGTGCCGGGACGGACTTTGACTTTCGCGAGCGGCGCAGGGGCCATGGCCATCACTGCTGCATCGTCGCGGTTCAAAACCATGGCGGCGCGGGTACCGAAAACGCGGGCCTTGGCGGCGGCGTAGTCATCCATGCCGCTGTGCCAGTCCAGATGGTCCTGGCTGAGGTTCAGCACCACAGCCGCAGTCGGCTCAAACTGTCCGCTGCTGTGCAATTGGAAGCTGGAGAGTTCCAGCACCCAGACCTCGGGCAGGGCTTGCGCGTCCAGGGCCTGCGCCAGCGTGTCGAGCAAGGTCGGGCCGATGTTGCCGGCTACGGCAACCGACTTGCCTGCGCGCGCGATCAGCTGGCCGGTCAACGCGGTGACCGTGGTTTTGCCATTGGTACCGGTGATGGCCAGCACGCAAGGCGCGTAGGCGTTCTGCGTGTGCAGGTCGGCCAGGGCCTGGGCAAACAGGCTGAGCTCGCCACCCACCCACAGGCCCAGGCTGCGGGCTGCATCCACCAGAGGCGCGGTGTCTGCGGGTGCCAAACCGGGGCTCATGAATACGGCCCGGATATCGGTGCCTTGAACGGCATCGGCGGAAAAATTGCCGTGTAACAAACGCGCTTGAGGAACCTGGGCTTGCAACGCGGCGGCCTGTGGCGGCGCGGAACGGGTGTCGAGCACGCTCACACGGGCACCGGCGCGGGCGCACCAGCGTGCCATCGCCAAACCGGACGCACCCAGGCCCAGTACAAGAACGTGTTGGTCGCGCAAAGATTCCACCGCTTATCTCAGCTTCAGGGTGGACAGGCCGAGCAGGCACAGCAGCATCGTGATGATCCAGAAGCGCACCACCACCTGGGTTTCACGCCAACCGGCTTTCTCAAAATGGTGGTGAAGCGGGGCCATCTTCAACAGGCGCCGCCCTTCGCCGAAGCGGCGTTTGGAGTACTTGAAGTAGCCCACCTGCAGCATCACGGACAGGGCTTCGACCACGAAGACGCCGCCCATCACAGCCAGCACAATTTCCTGGCGCACGATGACCGCCACCGTTCCCAGCGCCGCGCCCAGCGAGAGCGCGCCCACGTCGCCCATAAACACCTGCGCCGGGTGGGTGTTGAACCACAAAAAGGCCAGACCAGCCCCTGCGATAGCCGCGCAAAAAATCAGCAGTTCGCCCGCGCCGGTGATGTGGGGAAAAAACAGGTACTTGGAGTACACCGCGCTGCCGGTCACATAGGCAAAAACCCCCAGGGCCGAGCCCACCATCACCACCGGCATGATGGCCAGACCGTCCAGCCCGTCGGTCAAATTCACCGCGTTGCTCGAACCCACAATCACCAAGTAGGTCAGGATCACAAAGCCCAGCACGCCCAGCGGGTAGCTAATTTCTTTGAAGAAGGGCAGCAGCAAGCCGGCCTTGGGCGGCAGGCTGACATCAAAGCCGGAAGTCACCCACATGCTGAACAACTCCCAGACGCGCTGGTTGGAGTTTTCCGACACGCTGAAGACGAGACCAATGGCAGCCACCAAACCGATGACTGACTGCCACAGGTATTTCTCGCGCGAGCGCATGCCTTCGGGGTCTTTGCGCACCACCTTGCGCCAATCGTCGACCCAGCCGATGGCACCGAATCCCAGCGTCACGATCAGCACAATCCAGATAAAGCGGTTGCTCAGGTCCGCCCACAACAGGGTTGACACAGTGATCGAGATCAGGATCAGCACCCCGCCCATGGTGGGTGTGCCACTCTTGCTGAGATGGGTTTCCATGCCGTAGCCGCGTATGGGTTGGCCAATTTTCAGTGCGGTCAGACGCCGGATTACCCACGGCCCGGCAGCCAAGCCGATCACCAACGCGGTCACGGCCGCCATCACCGCGCGCAGGGTGATGTACTGGAATACCCGGAAGATCCCGTATTCGGGCGACATGGCTTGCAGCCACTGCGCCAGCGTTAGCAGCATGTTGCTTCTCCCTGCGGAGTTTTTTCTTTTTGTGGTGCGGCACAGGCCTGGGTGACAGCGTCCACCACCTGCTCCATGCGCATGAAGCGGGAGCCTTTGACCAGCACGCTGGCCACCTTGGGTAACAGGGCTACGGCGGCTTGCCGAAGCGCAGCCATGTCATCGAAGTGCCGAGAGCCTGGCGCGGCGGCATGGGCATGGCGGCTGAGGGTGCCGCTGAGCAGCACGTGCTCGATGCCCTTGGCAGCGGCGTATGCGCCGGCCTCTGTGTGAAAGGCCGGGCCTTGGCTGCCTACTTCGCCCATATCGCCCAAAACCAGCAAGCGCGGGCCGGGCAGATCGGCCAACACATCGATGGCCGCGCGTACCGAATCCGGGTTGGCGTTGTAGCTGTCATCCACCACCGTGATGCTGCGTCCGTCCAGGGCCAGTGACAGCGCCCGCGAGCGGCCTTGCACGGGTACGAATGCCGACAGGCCCTGCATCACCGTGGCCGCAGGCACCCCCGCAGCCAGCGCACAGGCGGCCGCTGCCAGGGCGTTTTTGATGTTGTGGCGTCCGGCAATGTGCAAGTCGAACTGCAGGTTCTCGACCCGCGCGCTGAGCCGGGCTTGCGCCTGCACCCGCCAGTGCCCGCCATGCCATTGCGTATCCAGCAGGCGTACGCTGTCGTCTGTGTCGGCGTCTGCGGCCAGCGTATCGCTGAAGGTGACGCTGCGCCGTGTACCGGCGAGGCTGCGCCACAAGGCGGTGTAGACATCGTCTGCGGGAAAAACGGCCACGCCATCGGCGGGCAGGGCGCTGATCACAGCCCCGTTTTCGGCGGCGACCGCGTCCACCGTGTGCATGAATTCTAGGTGCTCGCGCTGCGCGTTGTTCACCAACGCCACGGTGGGTTGTGCTACCGCGCTGAGACGGGCGATTTCGCCAGGATGGTTCATGCCGAGCTCGACCACGCCGATGCGGTGTTCGTTGCGCAGGCGCAGCACGGTCAGCGGCACGCCGATGTGGTTGTTCAGGTTGCCCTGGGTGGCCAGCGCCGCGCCGTGCGGCGCATGCAGATGCAGGATGGCGGCAATCATCTGCGTGACCGTGGTTTTGCCGTTGCTGCCGGTGACGCCGATCAGGGGTAGGTGCCACTGCGCGCGCCAGTTGGTGCCCAGGGTGGTCAGAGCCTCTTGCGTGTCGGGTACTTCAATCCGCGGCAAGGCGGCATCGGATGCGCCGGTTTGGGGGTGGCAGAGGACTG
Organism: Comamonadaceae bacterium; assembly: GCA_947469815.1. Lineage (GTDB taxonomy): Bacteria > Pseudomonadota > Gammaproteobacteria > Burkholderiales > Burkholderiaceae_C > Allorhodoferax. The sequence continues at coordinate 6,960 of CANIRI010000012.1, forward strand.
CGACCGCACCCTGGGCCAGTGCCTGGGGCAGAAACTGGTTGGCGTCAAAGGTGTCGCCGCGCAAGGCCACAAATAAATCGCCCGCCCGGGTGCTGCGGGTATCGGTGTGCACGCGCAGCCAGGGGCTCGCAGGGTTGGCGCTGAGCTGGCTGTTGGGAATCAGCGCTGCCAGATGGCCCAGCGTCATACGGCTTGCGGCGCGCGCTTGCAGCGCATTGCGGGCATGGATCCGGTCGTCAAAAGCACCACGCTGCCCGGCGACTTCCTGGCTGGTCTCGTGGCCCTTACCGGCGATCAGGACCACGTCACGGTCATGCGCTTGCAGCACGGTGTCGGCGATCGCCGTTGCGCGGTTGGCTTCAGTGTGCCAAGCTGGACTCGGCACCAGCGGGGCGACCATTTGCGCCAGGATGCTCTCGGGGTTTTCGCTGCGCGGGTTGTCGCTGGTGAAGACCACGCGATCAGCCCCTTGCACGGCGGCCGCACCCATGAGCGGGCGTTTGCCCGGGTCGCGGTCACCGCCGCAACCCACCACGCACCAAAGTTGTCCGCCACGCGCCAAGGCCACCGGACGCAAAGCCGCCAGCGCCTGTGCAAGACCATCCGGTGTGTGGGCATAGTCCACCAGTACCAAGGGGTTGCTACCGGCTGCTGCCGCAGCCTCCATGCGCCCGGGCGGGGCGCGTAAGCCGCTGCAGGCGGCGGCGGCGAGGGCCAGCGGCGTGCCTTGGCTGCGCAAGGCGGCGATCACGCCGAGAAGATTGGCCACGTTGTAGGTGCCCGGCACCGCGCTGTGCATGGTCTGTTGCTGCTCCGCCTCGCGCACTTCAAAGGCCATGCCGTTGTTGGTTACACGGACATTGTGGGCCTGCAAACGTGCTGTCGGGTTTACCTCTTCACGGCTTGAGCAGGTCCACAGATCGAGCGTGCTGTTGCCCAATTCGGCAGCCAGGGCTGCGCCGTGGGCGTCGTCGATATTGACCACAGCGCTGCGCAGCCCGGGCCAGGCGAACAGCGCGCGCTTGGCGGCCCAGTAGGCTTGCATGGTGCCGTGGTAATCCAGATGGTCCTGGCTGAAGTTGGTGAAGATCGCGCAGTCAATTACCAAGCCGTCCAGTCGGTGCTCCTGCAAGCCGATGGACGAGGCTTCGATAGCGCAGCCGCAGGCTTTCTGCGCCGCGAAGGCGTGCATGGCGGCGTGGACTGTCAGCGGGTCGGGCGTGGTCAAACCGGTGAGGCTTAGAGTGCCCGCATCGGCCGCGCTGCCATCGCCGATCAGGCCGCAGCCCAGCGTGCCGATGAAGCCTGCCTGCCGTGGCGCAGGAGCCTCTGACACCGCTGCCAGGGCCTGCGCTAACCACCAGGCGCTGGAGGTTTTGCCATTGGTGCCGGTCACGGCAAAAACCGGAAGCTGCGCGCGGGCTGTGCCAAAAAAAGAAACCGCCAGCCAGCCCAGTTGACTCTGCAAGCCCTGCAGCGCGGCGACCGGTGCACCGGCGAAATTCCATGCGGCCACGCCGTCGGCCTCCACCAGGCATGCCACCGCGCCGCGTTGCAGGGCATCGGCTACGTGGCGGCGTGCGTCTGCGGCAGCGCCGGGCCAGGCGATAAAGCCGTCCCCTGGTCGCACGGCGCGGCTGTCGCTGACCAGCGTGCCGGTGACGCGGGCCCGCAACCAAGCCAAAGCGTCAGCAGAGCTTGCCACACGGTCCATCAAAAGCTCTCGTCTTCAGCAGCAGAGACGATTTGCGGGCGCACCGAGATGTCGGGTTGCACGCCCATGATGCGCAGGCTGTGCTGCACCAGTTCGCTGAACACGGGTGCAGCCACCTGACCACCGTAATACTGGCCACCGGTCGGCTCATCCAGCATGACGCCGACGATGATGCGCGGCTTGTCAATCGGCGCCATGCCGACGAACCAGCTGCGGTATTTGCGGTTGCCTTCGCTGCCGTAGCCCTTGCCGATTTGCTTGTAGGCAGTGCCCGATTTGCCACCCACCGAATAGCCGATGGTCTGCGCTTTTGGACCCGTGCCGCCGGGGCCTGCGGCCATGTGGAGCATTTTGCGGATCTTGGCGGCTGTGTCTGCTGAAAAAACCGGCGCACCCAGTGCCGGGTTGTCGGTTTTCATCAAGGTTGCCGGAATCAGCTGGCCGTCATGGGAAAAGACGGTGTAAGACCGCACCATCTGGAACAGCGACGCGGACAGGCCGTAACCGTAGGAGGCGGTCGCTTGCTCAATCGGCCGCCAGTTTTTGTAAGGCCGCAGCCGCCCGGAGACAGCACCCTTGAACTCGATCTGGGGGCGCTCGCCAAAGCCGGCGGCGGCAAAGGTCGTCCACATCTCGCTGGGCTGCAGCTGCATCGCGATTTTGGTGGTTCCGACATTGCTGGAGACCTGGATGATTTGCTCCACGCTCAAGGCCCCATGGGGGTGCGCATCACGGATGGTCACGCCGGTGATGGAGATCGATCCGGGAGCGGTGTCGATGACGGTCTCCGGCTTGATGCGCCCGCTCTCCAATCCGATGCCGATGGTGAAGGGCTTCATCACCGAGCCTGGTTCAAAGGTATCGGTCAGCGCCCGGTTACGCAGCTGCTCGCCGCTGAGGTTGGTCCGTTTTTGCGGGTTATAGCTGGGGTAGTTGGCCATGGCCAGCAACTCGCCGGTGTTGGCGTCGAGTACCACCACGCTACCGGCGTGCGCGCGGTTGTTCACCACGGCTTCTTTGAGTTTTTGGTAGGCGAAAAATTGAATTTTGCTGTCGATGCTCAGCTGCACGTCTTCGCCCGGCAGTGGCGGTACGACTGCGCCCACGTCTTCGACCACCCGTCCGCGACCGTCTTTGATCACGTGGCGCAGGCCGGATTTGCCGGTGAGTGCCTGGTTGAAGAAAAGCTCGACGCCCTCCTGGCCCTTGTCCTCTACATTCGTGAACCCGACGATGTGGGCGGCCGATTCGCCTTCCGGGTACTGGCGCAGGTAGTCGGCGCTTTGGTGTATGCCTTTGAGCTCCAGCGCGCCGATGGCTTTGGCGGTTTCGCTGTCGACTTGGCGCTTCACCCAGACAAAGGTTTTGTCTTCATCGGCCCATTTTTTACTCAGGTCTTCGACCCGCATGTCCAGCAATTTGGCCAGTTTTTGCGATTGCGCCGGCGTGATGTCCACGTCCTCAGGAATCGCCCAGATGCTGGCGGCCGGGACGCTGGATGCCAGTATCAGCCCGTTGCGGTCGAGCACCCGGCCCCGGTTGGCCGGTAATTCGATGGTACGGGCGAAGCGCACCACGCCCTGGCGCTGAAAAAAGTCGTTGTTGAATATTTGTATGTACGCTGCGCGCGCGCCCAGGCCGGTAAAGCCCAGGGCAATCATGGCCACGACAAATTTGCTGCGCCAAACCGGGGTGCGGCTGGCCAGCAGGGGGCTGGAGGTGTACTGGATGCTGCGGCTCATGGTGTGTCGGTTTTGGCGGTCGAGCCCGGCTGCTCAGCCGGGTAGCTCATATAGGTGGTGATAGCGGGGTTGGGCTGGCGCATGTCGAGCTTTTCGCGTGCGAGGCGCTCGACCCGTCCGGGGCTGGCCTGCGCCCGTTTTTCCACCTCCAGACGCTCGACATCCATGGCCAGGTGACGGGCTTGTGAGTGGGCTTTGTCCAACTCAGAGAACAGGCGGCGCGACTCGTATTGCACCCGCACCAGATAGATCGCCGTGGCCACGACGGCCAGCAGCAACAAGGCATTGATGCGCGTCATGCCGGCACTGCCTGTGCAGCGCGGGGCAGGCGCTGCGCCACCCGCATGACGGCGCTGCGCGCACGCGGGTTGGCCGCGATTTCTGAGGCACAGGGTTTGCTGCGCCCCAGCGCTTGCAAGGCCATGGTTTTCGGTGCCGCAAACGGGTTGCGGCGGTCATAAACCTCGCGTGCATGCTCGGCTATGAACTGTTTGACGATGCGGTCTTCCAACGAGTGGAAGCTGATCACCACCAACCGCCCGCCGGGTTTGAGCAGGCGCAGCGCGGCGCTCAGCCCCTGTGTGAGTTCTTCCAGCTCAGCGTTGATGAAAATCCGGAATGCCTGAAAGGTACGGGTGGCCGGGTTTTGGCCCTTTTCACGGGTTTTGACTGCAGCAGCCACGAGCGTGGCCAGCTCCGTGGTGCGGGTGATGGGCCCGTGTTCTGTGCGGCGCGCCACAATTGCTTTTGCAATCGCGCCAGCAAACCGCTCCTCGCCATAGTCACGAATCACCTCCGTCAGGGTTTGTATGTCTGCGTCTTGGAGCCACTGCGCCACGCTCATGCCGCGTGTGGTGTCCATGCGCATATCGAGTGGGCCATCGAAGCGGAAACTGAAGCCGCGCTCTGCGCTGTCGATTTGCGGCGAACTCACGCCCAGGTCCATCAGCACGCCGTCCAGACTGCCCGTAGCCAGGGCGTCCATTTCAGAGAAGGGCTGTTGGCGGATAGAAAAGCGCGGGTCCTGCAGGGTTTGCGCGTGGGCCACGGCTTGCGGGTCCCGGTCGAAGGCAATCAGGGTGGCGTCGGCGGGCAGGCGTTGCAGCAGCAGGGCGGAGTGGCCGCCGCGCCCGTAAGTCGCGTCGACAAAGCAGGCCAGCGGGCCGACGCTGTCACCCAGCAGGGCATCCACGGCTTCGTGGAGCAAGACCGTGGTGTGCGCGGGCTGCACGTCAGCTTCCATCAGAACGAAAAATCTTTGAAGACATCGGGCATGTCGCCCTGCATGGCCTGGGCTTCCTGGGCCTCGTAGGTGGCCTTGTCCCAGAGCTCGAAGTGGTTGCCCATGCCCAATAAGACGGTTTCTTTGTCCAGCTTGGCGGCGGCGCGCAACTCGGGCGAGACCAACACGCGGCCGGTGCCATCGATTTCCACGTCCATGGCATTGCCCAGCAGGATCCGCTTCCACCATTGCGCGGCCATGGGTAACTCGACGATGCGCTGGCGGAACTGCTCCCAGGCCGGGCGGGGGAACACCATCAGGCAACCGTGGGGGTGGCGGGTGATCGTCAGCTGTCCGGATGCGACAGCGGCCAGCACATCACGATGCCGGGTCGGCACCGAAAGCCGGCCTTTGTTATCGAGACTGAGTGAAGAAGCACCTTGGAACACTGCGCACGACCTGTTTTGTCAATCCAACCGAAATAAGGGTATCTATGGGAATTTTTCCCACGAAATGCGATTTTTTACCACTGTATCAGGAAATTGACGGTTTGCAACGGGGCGGGCGCTAAAAATTTCAATTAAATCAAAGACTTAGGGGCATATCCTGAGAAAAAATTGCTTAGAAATGCTATCTAAATGAAGTACTTAGAGGTCACTATGAAGGTGATACTTCAAATAATGTCCCAGTCTTGCGGATGGTGGCCTAGCGCGATCTGGCGCCGTCAGCGGCTCACTTGTGCGCTTGCGATTCAGTGGATTCGGCAAGGAGAGACGCTTAGCCACTTTACGTACGAATCGGTACTTCTAGGTGTAAATACTAGGTATTTATCGAAAATTAGTACCTAAATTAATGGCCTGAGTATCAATTTGGTGCACCACACTGGCTATCTTTACTGGGTCAATGCTGCCTGCGAACGAGCGTTGAACACGCCTTACCCAACCCAAACCAACAGGAGACTGTGTATGAAATCGAAATTCCGCCTTGCCCTTGCGGCAACCCTGGTCACCGCGCTCTGGGGCACTTCGGCCAGCGCTGTCGAGCTGGTCATTGCCACCGTGAACAACGGCCACATGATCGAGATGGAAAAGCTCAGCAAGAACTTTGAAGCCGCCAACCCGGGCATCACCCTGAAATGGGTCACGCTGGAAGAAGGCGTATTGCGCCAGCGCGTGACCACCGACATCGCCACCAAAGGCGGTCAGTTCGACGTCATGACCATCGGCATGTACGAGACGCCCATCTGGGGCAAAAAAGGCTGGCTGACTGAGCTCAAAGGCGACGCCAGCTACGACGCCGATGACATCCTGCCCGCTATGCGCAATGGCCTGAGCGTGGACGGCAAGATGTACGCCGCCCCGTTTTACGGCGAAAGCTCCATGCTGATGTACCGCAAAGACCTGACCGATAAAGCCGGTATCAAGTTCGCCGACCGTCCCACCTGGAACGATGTGCGCGATGCGGCCGCCAAAATCCACGATCCGAAGAATGGCGTGTACGGCATCTGCCTACGCGGCAAGCCGGGCTGGGGCGACAACATGGCTTTCCTGTCCACCATGGCCAACAGCTTTGGCGCGCAGTGGTTTGACATGTCCTGGAAGCCACAGCTCGAATCCAAGCCTTGGAAAGAAGCCGTCACCTTTTACGTGGACCTGCTCACCAAATACGGCCCTCCCGGCTCTTCGGCCAACAGCTTCAATGAAATCCTGGCGCTGTACAACGAAGGCAAGTGCGGCATGTGGATTGATGCAACCATTGCAGCGTCCTTTATTACCGACCCCAAGCAGTCCAAAGTGGCTGACAAAGTGGCCTTCGCACAAGGTCCTTACAGCGTGACACAGAAGGGCGCTAACTGGCTGTGGGCCTGGGCGCTGGCGATTCCGGCTGGAACCAAAAACGCCGATGCGGCGCAGAAGTTTGTGAGCTGGGCGACCTCCAAGGACTACATCAACCTGGTGGCCAAGACCAATGGCTGGGCACGTGTTCCGACCGGTACCCGCAAGTCGACCTATGCCAATCCGGAGTTCCAGAAAGCTGCCGTGTTTGCTGCTGCTGAAAAAGCCGCGATTGACTCGGCCAACCCGAACGACAGCACCTTGCCCAAGTCTCCGTATGTCGGCGTGCAGTTCGCGGCTATTCCGGAGTTCCAGGCGATCGGTATTGCCGTGGGTCAGCAAATGAGTGCGGCCCTGGCCGGCAAGTCCACTGTGGATGCGGCGCTCAAAGCATCGCAAGTCGCAGCGGACCGTGAAATGAAGAAGGGCGGCTACTACAAGTAAGCCGCAAAAACTGGGCGTTCACCTGGAAGGTGGCCGCCCAGTGTGGGGGGTGTCGGCACATGGGTGCCGACATCTTCTTACATGCATTCCCCTCCCCGAATCCCTCCTGATGAACCGCCTGCTGCCCCGCCTGTTGCTGACGCCTGCCGTCGCCGCGTTGTTGCTGTGGATGCTGGTGCCGCTGGTGATGTCGGTGTATTTTTCCGTGATCCGCTACAACCTGATGCAGCCGGAGCAGACCGGTTTTATCGGTTTCGAAAATTTTGAATATTTCCTCACCGACCCCTCGTTTTCGGTGGCGGTGCTCAACACCATCTGGCTCTTAGGTAGCGTGATCATCATCACGGTTGTGATGGGCGCTGCGCTGGCCTTGTTGATTGACGAAGCTTTCCCCGGTCGCGCGCTGGTGCGCCTGCTGCTGATCTCCCCGTTTTTTGTCATGCCCACTGTCAATGCGCTCTTGTGGAAGCACATGATGATGCACCCCATTTACGGCGCGCTGGCGCAGGTGTGGATTTTTTTTGGCGCCACACCGGTGGAGTGGTTGAGCGACTTTCCACTGGGCTCGATTGTCATCATGGTAGCCTGGCAGTGGCTGCCTTTTGCCACCCTGATTTTCATGACCGCGCTGCAAAGTATGAACCGCGAACAGCTGGAGGCGGCGCGCATGGACGGCGCGACCTATCTGCAGCAACTGCGCTACCTCTACATCCCGCACCTGGGCCGCTCGATTGCGGTGGTGGTGATGATTGAGATGATTTTTCTGCTCAGCATATTCGCCGAGATTTTCACGACCACCGGCGGCGGACCGGGCGACGCCAGTACCAACGTGGCCTTCCTGATTTTCAAGCAAGCCCTGCTGAATTTTGATGCCGGCGTGGCCTCTGCCGGGGCTTTGTTTGCGGTGCTGCTGGCCAATATTGCAGCAGCATTTTTGATCCGGCTGGTCGGCCGTAATCTGGACACTTGAACATGGCCGCGCGCTCCAAATACCCGCCCGCGCTGATCCTTCGCACGCTGATCGCGTGGTTGCTCACATTGCTGCTGTTTTTCCCGCTGGGCTGGCTGATCCTGACGGCCTTCAAGACCGAGCTGCAGGCGATATCCGTGCCCCCGCTCTTGTGGTTTACACCCACGCTGGACAATTTCCGCGAAGTTGAAGAGCGCAGCGACTACCTGCTCTACGCCAAAAATTCGCTCATCACCAGCGTGGTCTCCACAGTGGTCGGCTTGTTGATTGCCGCACCGGCCGCGTATTCCATGGCTTTCTTCAAAGGCCGCCACACCAAGAACATTTTGATGTGGATGCTTTCCACCAAGATGATGCCTGCCGTAGGCGCGCTGGTGCCGATTTATGTGCTGGCGCAACAAGCCGGGCTTCTCGATACCCGCACCGGTCTCATCATCATCTTCATGCTCTCCAACCTGCCCATCATGGTCTGGATGCTGTACTCGCACTTCAAAGATATTCCGCATGAAATCCTGGAAGCGGCGCGCATGGACGGGGCCAATCTCTGGCAAGAGTTTTACCGCGTCACCCTGCCGCTGGCATTGGGCGGCCTAGCCTCCACCTGTTTGCTGTGTTTGGTGCTGAGCTGGAACGAGGCGTTCTGGAGCCTGAACCTGAGCTCGGCCAAGGCCGGAACACTGGCCACCCTGATCGCCAGTTACTCCAGCCCCGAGGGCCTGTTCTGGGCCAAGCTTTCCGCCGCCTCGCTCATGGCGATTGCACCCATTGTGGTGTTCGGCTGGTTCAGCCAGAAGCAGCTGGTGCAAGGGCTGACTTTCGGCGCGGTGAAGTGAACTCTGTGTCTTATTTACCCTTCGATTGAAGCCCGTCCATGTCTTATCTCCAACTGCGCGGTATTGAAAAAAAGTTCGGCGCGCTGCGCGTCATCCAGGGCATAGACCTGGAAATCCAGCGTGGTGAATTTGTGGTTTTCGTCGGCCCCTCTGGCTGCGGTAAATCGACGCTGCTGCGCCTCATTGCCGGGCTGGAGCAAACCGATGCCGGCAGTGTGACGCTCGATGGGCGCGACATCACCGAGGCACCGTCGAGCCAGCGCGATCTGGCCATGGTGTTTCAAAGCTACGCGCTGTACCCGCACATGAGCGTGTTCGAGAACATGAGTTTTGCACTCAAGTTGGCCAAGGTGCCGCAAGCCGAGATCCAGGACAAGGTAGCGCGCGCTGCGCGCATCCTCAATCTCACCGAATACCTGCAACGCACGCCCAAAGAGCTATCCGGCGGGCAGCGTCAGCGGGTGGCGATCGGGCGTGCCATCGTGCGTGCGCCCAAGGTGTTTTTGTTTGACGAGCCGCTGTCTAATTTGGATGCGGCCTTGCGCGGACAGACCCGTATCGAGATCGCCAAACTGCACCGCGATCTCGGTGCCACCACGGTTTACGTCACCCACGACCAGGTCGAAGCCATGACCCTGGCCGACCGCGTGGTGGTGCTGCGTGATGGCCGCATTGAGCAGGTGGGTACGCCGCTGGACTTGTACGACCGTCCGGACAACCAGTTTGTCGCGCAGTTCATCGGTACGCCACAAATGAATATCGTGGCCGCATCCGACGCGGCTGAACTGCTGCAGGCCACCGGCTTGACCTTGCCCCCGGGTGGTGCCATCGGCCTGCGTCCTGAGCACCTGCACCTGCGCCCACCGGGCCAAGGCCAGATGCAGGCACGCGTGGAGCTGATCGAGGCGCTGGGGGCGGAAACGCTGGTGTATGTCAGCACTGGCGCGGGCGTTCAGTTGGTGGTGCGCCAGAACACCCGCAGCCCCTTGCAGGTGCATGCGGCGACCGGCTTGGACATCGATGCCCAAGCCGCCCATCTCTTTGACGCCCAGGGCCGCATCAGCCGCGTGGGCCGCACCCCTTCCCCTTGAATCCTGTCCCTATGCCAACCACTGCCACACCGCTGACCATGCTCCACCTGGGGCTGGGCTCTTTCCACCGCGCGCACCAGGCCGTGTACCTGCAGCAACTCCAAGCCAGCGGCGACCACCGTTGGACGCTGGCCGGTGGCAACATCCGCCCCGACATGCAGGACAGCATTGCCGCACTCGCAGCGCAAAACGGTACCTACACCCTGGAGACCGTCACCCCGCAAGGGGAGCGCAGCTACACCCGCATCAGCGCCATCAGCCGCGTCATACCCTGGGACGCGCAGCTCAGCGGTCTGGTGGCGACGGGCGCGCAGGACAGCACGCGCATCATCTCGTTCACCGTCACCGAGGCCGGGTACTACTTGGACAGCAAAGACCGCCTGGACCTGGGTTTTGCGGATCTGCAGACCGATCTGGACGCAGCCCGTGCCGGACGTCCGGGCAGCACCATTTATGGCGCCCTGGTGGCGATTCTGCGGGCACGTATGCGCGCCAGCTCGGGCCCGGTGACCCTGCTCAATTGCGACAACCTGCGCCACAACGGTGAGCGTGCGTGTGCAGGTTTGCTGCAGTTCATTGACCTGCTCGGGGATGCGCCGCTGCGCGAATGGGTGGAGCGCAATACGGCGAGCCCCAACGCCATGGTGGACCGCATCACCCCCCGCCCGACCGCTGCGGTGCGCGAGCGGGTCGCCGCCGCAACCGGTGTGGATGACCCGGCGGCCCTCATGGGTGAGAGCTTTATCCAGTGGGTGATTGAAGACGAATTTATTGCCGGGCGGCCCGAATGGGAGCAGGTCGGGGTTGAGATGGTGGCGTCGGTTCAGGCCTACGAAGAAGCCAAAATACGCCTGCTCAACGCCAGCCACAGCTGCATTGCCTGGGCCGGTACGCTGGTGGGTTACACCTATATCCATGAGGGTACGCAAGACGCGCAGATCCGCCGCTTCGCCTTCGATTACGTCACCGATGACGTGATACCCGTGCTGGACACACCCGAGCACCCCAGCCCGATCAATTTGCCGCAGTACCGCGATGTGGTGCTGGATCGTTTTGCCAACCCGGCGATTGCTGACACCAACCAGCGCGTGGCGATGGATGGCTTCTCGAAAATCCCGGGCTTTATTGCGCCGACCATCCGCGAGCGCCTGGCGCGCGGTGAGACCATTGCCAGCGTGGCCATGCTGCCCGCGCTGTTCCTGGCGTATTTGCAGCGCTGGCACGCGGGCGCTATCGCTTACACCTACCAGGACCAGGCCATGGACCCGGCTGTTGCGCACGCCATCTGCGCCAGCCCGGACCCGGTGCAGGCCTTTTGCGCCGATGCCACGCTGTGGGGGCCTTTGGCCGGTGACCCGCGTCTGCGCGAAGCCGTGTCACAGGCCTTCGGGCGGGTGCAAGCATTTATGAAAAGGACAAGCCCATGAGTGAACGTTTGAAAGGCAAACATGCCATCCTCACCGGTGCCGCCGGTGGCATCGGTTTAACCGTTGCGGCGGCCTATCTGGCGCAGGGCGCGCATTGCACGGTCGCGGACCTGGGCGGGAAGCCCACGCCGGAGCTGGCCGCGCTCATGGCGCACCACCCCGATACCCTGGCTTATGTGCCCACCGACGTGCGCCGCATGGAGTCGATTGATGCCCTGATGGTTGCGGCACAGGCACGCTTCGGACCGGTCACCACCCTCTTCAACAACGCCGCAATTTTTGACATGGCTCCGCTGCTGCAAAGCGACGAGGCGATGTACGACAAGCTGTTTGCGGTCAATGTCAAAGGTGCTTTTTTTGTCATGCAAAAGGTGCTGGCGCACATGGTGGATCTGGGGGTCAGCGGCGGCAGCGTGATCAACATGGCCAGCCAGGCGGGGCGGCGTGGCGAGGCGCTGGTGTCGCATTACTGCGCCAGCAAAGCCGCCATCATCAGCTACACCCAAAGCGCCGCGCTGGCCATGGCGCCGCACAAAATTCGGGTCAACGGCATTGCGCCCGGCGTGATCAACACGCCCATGTGGGCGCACGTGGACAGCCTGTTTGCGAAGTACGAAAACCTGCCCATTGGCGAGAAGAAAAAGCGGGTTGGCCTGGCCGTGCCGCTGGGCTATATGGGAGACCCCACAGATGTTTGCGGGGCCGCCGTATTTCTGGCCAGCGACGAGGCCGCCTACATCACCGCGCAGACCCTCAATGTCGACGGCGGCAGCGTGATGTCTTAATCCGGTTATCCATGGCCACCAAACCGCGCCAACTAAGCCCCGAGCTGGAGCATGACTATGTGCGTTCGCCCGAGCTCGGTTATGAGCGACCCGAGCAGGTGGGCATCGTGCGCTGCCTTTCGCACGGATTTCCCACGCCCCTGG
>CANIRI010000013.1 GCA_947469815.1 Comamonadaceae bacterium
AGGCAAGTTTCGGTCGATCACTGACATTGCCGCTGCCGAAGGCATCAATGTAACGCAGGCCCGACGCTTGCTGCGCTTGACGCTGCTGGCCCCGGCGGTTGTGGACAATCTGATCGCCAATCCCGATGTGGCGGTCAATCTGGAGAGCGTGCTGCGCCGGGTGATGCCACTGGATTGGCAGGCGCAGTCTGTATTGTGGTCGCAGTAGTCGTCGCATCGCGTGCGCAATGGGGCCGCTACGGATGGCGCGGCGGTAGATCCGCCTGCGCTGTGGGCGGTGCAGCGGGAAGTGAAGAAATTTTTAACAGATTGCGCGGGGGGGGGTATAGTATTTTTGAAATGTCTATCCACGGACGAGAGATACGACTGGCCGTGATTGGAGGCGGCCTTCGATCGAACATGAAAAAAGGAGGAGTGAAATGGCCACTGTTTTTAATGAACGTGATGTTCAGTCTGAATCTTTTAGCACCAATGCGTTGCGCGCCCGCCTAATCACCAAAGAGCGGGTGAAGGGCACGACCGCCTCGTGATCGACGTCGACAAGTACACCGAGCGGCTCAGGAAAAAAATAGAGGGCTGATCTAGCCCTGTTAGTTCTTCAACGGGAGGCGGTTCATGAGCGCACTCGACATACACGCCGGCAGCAGGGAAGTGCCGGTGCCCGACGGATTCCGCTGGCCGGGCGGCAAACGCATCGCGGTGTTTTTCCGGGTGTCGTTTGAGTGGTGGTCCGACGGCAAGTGGCCGGGCATCGGGCCTATGGGCAACCCGCTGAAGGCCGGCGTGCCCGATCTCAATGCGGTGGGCTGGGCCGAATACGGGCACCGCCGCGGCATACACCGCATCCTCGATGTACTGGCGCGACAGGACATTAGGGCCACCGTCAACGTCAGCGGCATCATGGCCGAGCGCTATCCCGAGACCGTGCGCAAAATCGCCGCGGCCGGCCACGAAATCGTCGCGCACTCCTACACGATGGACATGATCCCGGCGTACCTGACCGAGGAAGAAGAGCGCGCGAACATCCGCCATACCACCGAGCTGATCGAATGCGCCACCGGCATTCGGCCCAGGGGCTGGATCAGCCCGCGCAGCACGCCCAGCCTGCGCTCGCCGCGGCTGCTTGCCGAAGCCGGCTACGAATGGCATGGCGACACGCTTAACGACGACCTGCCGTACCTGGTCGATTTCGGCGACTGCTCGATCATTGCATTTCCGAACAACACCGAAGTCAACGACCTGCCGCTCTACATGCGCCACGGCAACGCGCCCAGGGTCATGCTAGAGATCTTTGAACACTGGCTCGACTGCGCGCGCAACCGCGAGACCGGGCCGGTGCGCATGGACCCGGCGATCCACGCGCATGTGTTTGGCCGCTCCCCCGGGCTGTTCGTGTATGAGGACATCATCAAGGTGGCCAGGGCGGCGAAAGACGTCTGGATCGGCACGCGCTCCGAGGCCGTTGCGCATGTCAAAAGCGTGCTCGGGCGCTGAATTACAGCACAATCGGGAAGCCCGGCCGCCTTGTTGCCGTGACCCGCGACAAAATCTGCGGCAGCGGAGGTTCATTCATCACAGGAGGACTCATGCGCACAGTTGCCCGCCGTTTTACCGGAATCGTACTGGCCTGCACCTTGCTGGCCGCACCCGTCGCAATACCGGTTTCCGCCGCCGGTTTCCCGGACCGGTCGATCCGCTTGATCGTGCCGTTCTCGCCCAACGGGCCAAATGATCTGCTGGCCCGCATGGTCGGGCAGAAGCTCACCGAATCGTGGGGCCAGCAGGTCGTCGTCGACAACCGCCCCGGCGCGGGCACCATCATCGGCACCGAACTCGCGGTGCGCGCGCCGGCCGACGGCTACACCTTGCTGATGGTGTCATCGAGCACGACCGTCAACCCGATGTTGAATAAAACCCTGCCGTACGACACGCTGAAAGACCTGGTGCCGCTGGTCCAGCTCGCGTCCTCGCCCAACGTTCTCGTCGTGAACCCCGCGGTGCCGGTCAAGAGTGTTGCCGAGCTGATCGCGCTGGCAAAAGCGAAACCGGGGGCCATCACCTACGCGTCCGGCGGCACCGGCGCGGCGACGCATCTCGCCGGCGAATTGCTCGCCAGCATGGGCGGCGTCACCATGACGCACGTGCCGTACAAGGGCGCGGCCCCGGCCACGATCGACCTGCTCGGCGCTCGCGTGTCGTGCATGTTCGGCACCATCCTGCCCACGCTGCCGCACATCAAGTCCGTAAAACTGCGCGCCATCGGCATCAGCTCGCTCAAGCGTTCCTCCGCGCTGCCCGACGTGCCGGCAATCGCCGAAACGCTGCCGGGTTTCGAGGCGACATCGTTCTACGGCATTGCCGTGCCCGCGGGCACGCCCAAAGCCGTCATCGCCAAACTCAACGCGGAGATCGTCCGCATCGTCACCGCGCCGGACATGCGCGAGAAACTGCACGAGCAGGGCGCGGAAGCGGTGGGGGATACCCCGGCTGCGTTCGCCGCTTACTTCCGCAAGCAGATGGTCAAATGGGCTAAGGTGATCAAGGACGCGGGCATCGAGCCCAGCTAAGCCGCGAGATCGTCGCCATCACCGAATCGGCGGCGCGGATATCGCATTCACGGCTTCCGGCTCAACGCGCGCGCAATTAGACCGTTACGGCTGGCGCGGCCATTGTCGCGGGCTGTTTTAGATCCCGGTGGCTGCTTAAACTACGAGTTCGCCACCAACAGGTGGGTCCAATGCGTTTTCCGAGCTTTATGTAGAGCGTGACTGCTCGAATGCGGTCTTCGTATGAATACATGAACTACCTCCAGGTAGTCCAAGTTTTACGCCGCACCCCCCCCGTGCCGATTGCGCATTGACCAGTGTTTGTCGATTAGTGGCGGTGGTCAATAGCTGATCGGAATAACCTGCCGAAACTGATGAAATTTGAATCGGCGGTAACAGCACAGTGTACGGATTCTTGGTTACGTTGTGAGTATCAGTCTATTTTTGCGCCGGAATCCCGGATAACCTTGGTCCATTTCGTTATCTCTGATTTGATGAAAGCGCTGAATTCTTCCGGAGTGCCGCCTATGATTTCAAGACCTTGACGCTGGAAATTTTCCCGTATATCCGGCAGTTGTAAAGTTTTTATGGTGTCGCGATGTAACGATTTTATGATTGAAGGGGATGTTTGCGCGGGGGCAAGCAAACCAGCCCAATTGCTTGCTTCGTAGCCTGGTACTCCGTCATTAGAGATAGTGGGCGTGTTAGGGAGCACTGAAATACGCTTTTCGCTGGCAACCGCCAGTGCGCGTAATCGGCCTGTTGAGACAAACGGCAATCCGGATACTACGCCTGTAAACATCAGCGAAGTCTCTCCGCTGACAACGCTCATAAGGGCTCCGGATGAGGTCTTGAATGGTACATGCGTCAGCCGTATCTCGGACAAAGAATTCAAGAGCTCTAGCGCAAGATGTGGCGTCGATCCGTTTCCTGATGATGCGACGTTAATCGCACCAGGCTTGTTTTTTGCCAGGCGGACGAGTTCCCGCATGTTTTTCGCTGGTAGTGATGGGTGGGATACCAGCAAATACGGGTTTGAGGCTACCAATGAGATGGGGGAGAAATCCCGAACCGGGTCATACGGAACATTTTTATAGAGCGCCTGGGTTGTTGCGAGATTCCCATTTGAGGCAACCAGCAGCGTATATCCATCAGGGGGTGCTTTTGCCACTGCGCCAGCCCCCAGCATGCCGCCTCCACCAGGCCGGTTTTCTACGATGACCTGTTGCCCCCAGATTTCCGTGAATTTTTGCGCGAGCAGACGAGCCATGGTGTCTAGAGAACCGCCTGAACCTGTCGGTAGAATCATCCTTACAGGCTTGATCGGATAATTCTGTGCGGCTGCGTGAAATACAGTAGCTGCAGAAAGTAAAATTGCCGGAAGCATGATGCTAAGTAGTCTGCAAAACATGAAAGCTCCCTCTAGTTTTGTAATGGAAGCCAGCTGAACGTCTTGCGGTGCCGTTTCTCGAAGGCAATAATTTCATCCTCCCGTTCTAGGGTGAGGGCAATATCGCTCAGCCCTTCAAGCAGGCATTTTTTTCCGAAGCTGTCTACGTTGAATTCATGTGCGGCACCTGTTGGATCAAGCACCGTTTGTTTTTTGAGGTCAATGGTCAGTTCAGAGCCAGGATTGGCGTGTAACTGGCTGCGCAAACTCACAGTTATTTCTGCCGGCAGCCGAATGGGTAATATCCCGTTCTTGAAACAATTGTTGAAAAAAACATCGCCAAAACTTGTTGCGATCAGAGCGCGTATCCCGTAATCGTAGTGGGTATATACGGCTCCCAACCGCGACGAGCCGCATGCATAGTTATGGGAGGCAACAATGATGCGTGCTTTGCGAAAAACGGGATGGTTGAGTATAAAATCCGGTTTTTCGCTTCCATCCTCGTTGAAACGAAGATCGTGGAACAGATACTGCCCGTAACCATCGTTGCCGCGTATTTTGCGCATCAATCGGGCGGGTATGACCTGATCGTTGTCTACATTGTCCGTGTCGATCGGTGCTGCAATAGCGGTAAGTGTGGGGAATTTTTCCATTTAGGCCTCAGGCAATAACTCTCGAACGTCAGTCAGCTTTCCCGTCAATGCAGCCGCAGCGGCCATTTCGGGACCTACCAGATGAGTGTGGCTGCCCCGGCCTTGTCGACCCCGGAAATTCCGGTTTGAAGTCGAGGCGCAGCGCTTGCCTTCGGGAACGCTGTCGCCATTCATGCCGACGCACATGGAGCATCCGGATTCGCCCCAGGTGAATCCGGCTTCACGGAAAATTCGGTCCAGCCCTTCCGTTTCCGCGATTCTTTTTACAGTTGTGGAGCCTGGAACAACCAGAGCGGGTACAACGGCCTTGCGTCCCTTCAATACGGCGGCGGCTGCTCGCAGGTCCTCAATGCGGCCATTGGTGCAGGAACCAATGAATACCTGATCAATTCGGATGTCCTGCATGGCTGTTCCGGGCTTGAGGTTCATATACTTCAGCGAGGACTCCATAGCGGCACGGCGCAAATCGTCGGTTTCATCTCTTGGATCCGGAATGACCCCGTTAATCGGCAATGCGTTTTCAGGACTATTGCCCCAGGTCACCATGGGGGACAGTTTTCCCGCATCAATCACAGTTTCCTTGTCAAACACAGCTCCGGAGTCGGTCGGCAGGGATTTCCAGTACGCGAGCGCCCGATCCATATCGGCGCCAGCTTTGGGTCCGTAGGGACGATTCTGCAGATAGGCGTACGTTTTCTCGTCGGGACCGATGATGCCAAGGCGCGCGCCGGCCTCAATCGACATGTTGCATACGGTCATGCGCTCTTCAACCGACATTTCGCGAATAACGGTACCGTCATATTCAATGGCGTGTTGCAGCGCTCCGCCATGACCGAGTTTGGCAATGATTGAAAGAATGACGTCTTTTGCCGAGACTCCGCGCGGACGCCGACCTTCCACCAGAATGCGCATTTTTTTTGGTTTGCGCTGCCAGATGGTCTGGGTCGCCAGCGCATGCACGAGCTCACCACCAATGCCAAACGCAAGTGCGCCGACAGCGCCCTGGGTTGAGGTGTGGGAGTCACCACATAAAATAATGACTCCGGGTTGCGTAAGTCCCTGTTCGGGTCCAACCAGATGCTGGATGCCGCGGTTTGGATCACCCAGTCCGAACAGCCGGATGCCTGAATCGCCAGTGTTCCTCTCAAGAACGCGGATCATGTGGCGGCGTTCTTCATCGACGACGTCTTCCATTCGGGGGCCGCCGCTGGCTGCATAGTGGTCAGCCACGCCAAAAACCTGTTTGGGCCGTCTTACTTTTGCACCCTCCCGCCGGACGATGTCGAATGCGTGAACTGAACCTTCGCTGCACAGCAGCCAGTCGATATACAGCAGACTTTGCCCGCCTTCGTCTTCGATGATTGTGTGTGACTTCCATATTTTCTCGAATATGGTCAACGGCGCATTCATCTCAGGACTCCAGACCGGTTCGTGATTTTTCACTGATGCCGTATTTTTTCTCAAGTGCCTGGATTTCCGGCATACGAAGCAGGTCGTGGCGCTCCTCCCAGCCGGAAAGCCGTTTGAATATGCCCTCCAGAGAGCCGGTGCTTTTTAATTCGCGGAGTACGGATTGCGCGGCATGAATGGCTGCCCGCATGATGAAGTTCGGATAAATCACAACGCCGAATCCGAGCTCTTCAATTTCTTTGGCTGTCAAAAACGGTGTTTTTCCGCTTCCACCCATGTTGTAAAGCGCAGGTACTTTGAAGCGCCGTGGAACTTCGGCAAGTTGCTCCACGGTACGCAATTCTTCCACAAAAATGATGTCGGCACCCGCTTCGACATACATTGCTGCACGGTCCATGGCTGCGTTGTAGCCTTCAACTGAATAAGCGTCAGTGCGGGCAATGATCATAAAATCCCCGTCGCGCTTGGAGTCAACTGCAGCCTTGACTTTGCTGACCATTTCTTCTGCGGGTACCAGAGTTTTTCCGGAAAAATGACCGCAGCGTTTGGGCCATTGCTGGTCTTCAATGTGAATTGCGGCTACGCCTGCGCGTTCATAGGCGCGGACAGTGCGCATGACATTGATTGGATTGCCATAACCAGTGTCTGCGTCTGCGATCAGCGGAATTTCTGCGGCATCGGCGATACGTTCCGCGTTATCGACCATTTCGGTCATGGTTAGCAACCCTATGTCAGGCAGTCCCAAGCGGGTCGATGCGGTGCCGCTCCCCGTCATGTATATCGCCTCAAACCCCTCTTTTGCCACGATGCGGGCATTCATGGCATCTGCAACCCCGGGCGCCATGATGAGTCGGGATTCGCTAAGTAGTTTTCGCAGTTTTGTTGTGGGTTTTTCCATTACAGTTTCCTTTGGTGATTTCATTTTTCAGATTATTGAATAAATGAAGTCGGTGGCGATATGATACTGGTGCAGAATGTCCACTATTTGAATATATTGCGTATTTGATACCGCATATGCCTGACTCATCCAGGAAGTTGTCCAGGGATAAACCCCGCGGAACACAGAGCGTTGAGCGGGCGGCAATGCTGCTGCGAATTATTGCATCCCATAACCGTGCGGGGCTTCGGGTTGTGGACCTGTGCGCCCTCACCGAATTGCGTCGCCCCACAGTACATCGTTTGTTGCAGTGTTTGATGCGTGAATCGCTCGTTGCACGCAATTCACGGACGCGGAATTACCATCTGGGCGCACTTCTTTATGAATTGGGTATCACAGCTTCCCCAGCGGTCAAGCTCGAAGATTTATGCCACCCTTTTATTGCAAAGCTAGCTGAGATTACTGGTGACATGGTTTTTCTGACATTGCGTAGCGGATACGACGCCGTGTGTATCGACATGCAGGAGGGCGCTTTCCTTACCCGTACTCATATGGAGATCGGCAGACGACGGCCATTGGGGATTGGTGCTGGCAGTCTTGCCATACTGGGCGCAGTTTCTCGCGACGACGCAAAAGATGTTTTGTCCTGTAACAAAACGCGGTGGGCGGCCTTTAACGGGCTTACCGCCCAAAAAATGCTTAAGCAATTGAAGAAAACGCGCGAGCGTGGATTTGCTGTACACGACGGGTCGGTTTCAGGAGCCCGTGCGATAGGAGTCGCGTTGATGGATGCACGCGGTTTGCCGTTCGCGGGTCTTAGCGTTTATGCAGCCACCAGCCGTATGCAGGAATCGCGGTGGCCGGAGTTGATCCGGATATTGCGGCAGCATGTGACGATTATTGAGGGGGCCATCAAAAAGAGTGGGAACAAAACACGTGGTGCTGCCGGTTGATGCCGCAGGACGTTTTTATCGAGATGGATACTGTGAAATCCAGAGAACGATTTAAATGACCCTGGTGTTTTCATGTCACTATGCGCAGCCTGCCTATTTTTCACTGAGCCCGGCTTCTTTTGCGGCCTTTGACCAGATCAGGGTTTCGGCGGCCATGCGTTTCCCCATGTTCTCCGGCGTACCGCCGACCGCCTCCAGCCCGGCTTCGAACAGATGCTGTGTGATTTTTGGATCGGCCAGCGCCTTGTTGTACGCGGCCGACAGACGCGCGACGACTTCATTCGGTGTGCCCGCCGGCGCCACCGCGCCAAACCACTGTGCGATATCCATGTCGGGATAACCGAGTTCGGCGAGCGTGGGTACATCGGGCAGCGCCTTGGACCGCACCGGTATCCGGATGGTCGAAATCGGATGTATCGGCGATCGCCAAGGTGATGAATTCGGCCATCTTACGGGCGGGGCCTTTCGCGGACACGATGCCGTGCAACGTGCAAATTTGCGTAATGCGACTTTTCCACTCAGCTACCCAATACGTCAAACGAACTTCGTGGCGATTTTTTCCAATTCCCCGCCGCCCGACCAAATTACTTCTCGCACCTGCTGCCTGTAAGTCATTGAAAATAAACGAAGTGGCGTCGCGAGCGCTCGCGTCCCTACTGATAACAGAGAGGGGAAATGGCGGGAATTGGGTGGGAAATCGCGCCGCCGCCGAAGCGACGCTCGCGAGGTCATTGCGGTTTTCACTGGGGAAATGGGCAAAAAAAATCCCAACTGATAAGAGTTGGGACTTTGAGTATTGGTGGAGGCGGCGGGAATTGAACCCGCATTTATTTAGCAAATTAATTATTTAAATCAATGGCTTCGCGTTCGCTAGGGCTCTTGTGCGAATTTTGTGCGAATCAGTGGCAAGCATTACAAGCGCAACTGTTCGCAAAGTCCTCAGAGTTATTTCACCTTTATCTCTCCCGGGAGGACAGGTCAGATCAGAGGAAGCCAACATACATAATATGTGCTGCGATCAACGGACTTTTAATCCGTTGGTCGCGAGTTCGAATTTCGCACTTCCTACCAGTTTTTGTTTTGAGCTTCTTGCACTTAGCTCAGCCATTGCGGTTGGGCTTTTTGCATTTTGGGGATCGAATAGCGAGAAGTCCGGCGGTAGGTATGGGCGGTGGAAACTTGCCCCTATGCGCGGCTCCCAGCGGGGTCACGAGGCTGCGCGAGGTGGGCCGAGGTGCCCCGCCTGGGGCGGCCCGATGGGGGGGGGTGATGGCGGTCCAGAAAAACTCCCCGGTAGCAGCCGACGCAGCTCTGACGGCCCAGGACCACAGAATTTCTTCTTCCAGTTGTAGAACGTTGCCACACTGATGCCGAGCTTGCGGCAGACCTCGTCAACGCTTCTTCCCAATTCTGCCTGTTTCAGCGCAAATGCGATTTGGAGCTCCGTAAACTTGCTTCGCTTCACGACATGCCTCCTTTTCACTAGGTGAAAATCATGCCGTAAACTCTAATTTACCGTGACACTATTTATTGGAATACGGTCTAGTCAGATCAACGGTTTTTCCACTATCTGAAATTTCATGCTGTATAGCTTTGCGCGTCCACTCAGGAGCAAACAAGGCAATAAAATCGGTCAGGTAGTTTCTAAAATGCCGGTCCTGCCGCAAGCAGATCGTCATGAATGTTTTGGGAAACAATCCGGTTGCATCGATCGCGGCAATCCCTTCACGCTCTGGATGGTCTAAAGAAAGTGTTGGAACGATTGCAATTCCCAATCCTTCTGAAACGTAAGTCTTAATGACATCCGAGTCATTAGCGCTAACCACAAAGCGTGGCACTAGGCCTTTAGATTGAAACGCTTCGGTTAATAGGCGGCCTGCAGTTGATCCCGCGTGATATCCGACAATTGGATGGCGTGCCAGATCATGTAATGACGGACGTTTCTTATTTAATAAGATATGCCCCTTTGGCATGATTACACTGCGTTTTATCAATGCACTTTGCAAAAGCAAAAGCGATTGATGTTTGGACGGAAGCAGCGTGCTAATACCTATATGCGCCGTACCATTCTCAACAAGGCTGACAATGTCCTCTGGGTTCGCTTGAAGCAGCTGAAGTTCGACATTCGGGTGTTTTTTACTGAAAATCTTTGTGGGATTTCTAAGCGTATAGCGCGCATGCAGGTGGCTGGTTGCGATAATAAGACGCCCACTTCCTTCGCCACGCTCGTCCGCGGAAAGTAATTTGATGTTTTCAGCCTGATTTAACATTTGATTAGCGATGCCGATGATTTCCTGTCCGACGGCAGTCAGCCCCAGAATTCTGTTTTTTCTTCTCACCAGCAATTTCACGCCAAGTTCTTGTTCCAATAACGCCATTTGGCGACTCGCACCAGGCTGAGAGGTGTGACATGTCTCGGCTGCCGTCGATATATTGAATGAGTTTGCGGCGATGGCTTGGAGAAGACTTAATTGTCGAAGAGTCATCTTAATTTCACTATGTCATGGATGAATTACATTATATAAATTAATTCTTATTTTGCATGGGTAGTCCCTGCTAATATTAAAAAAAACTGAAAAAATCAAGCCAGAAGCAGGCTTTTCACGCTCTACAAGGAATTAAAACTCATGATTGCTGCAGCAGATACAAACGAACTCGTACTTATTCGTACGGTTGAGTATGGGGATGCAGGTCGAGTTGCCCACGTCACCATTAACAACCCCGCTAAACGTAATGCACTGGGAATGGCAGGGAAACGAGCCATTGCCAATGCGTTTGCCAAGCTGTCGCACGATGAGAAGTTGCGGGTGGTAGTGTTGACCGGCGCCGGAGATAAATCCTTTATTGCTGGAGCTGACTTGGCGGAGATGAGGGATTTAACCGTTGAGGAGGCTGAAGAAGAGCATACGCTGACCCACTATGCCTGCGACTCAATACGGCGCTGTCCGGTCCCCGTGATTGCAAGGGTCAATGGCTATTGCTTCGGTGCAGGGATGGAACTGGCGGCGTCGTGTGATATGAGAGCGTCAGCAGATCATGCGAAATTCGGCATGCCCGAGGTGCGTGTCGGTCTGCCTTCCGGAATGGAAGCGGCGCTTTTGCCTGCTTTACTGGGCTGGGGGCGTGCTGCGGAACTGGTTTTAACCGGGGATATTTTCGAAGCGAAGGACATGTATCAGTTCGGATTTGTGCAAAAACTCGTTCCCGCCGCAGATTTGGATGCGGCTGTTGATAAATGGGTGCAGTCAATATTGGTGAGCGGGCCGCGCGCGGTGAGGCTGCAGAAATCATTATTGCGCGACTGGGAGCGCATGTCTTTGACTGACAGTATTCGCAGAGGCATTGAGATGTGTGTGGAGGCTCGTCGCACGGATGAGCCATCAAGGCTCATGGCAGCCTTCCTGGAACGCAAGAAGAAATAGTCATTATTTCTAAATACAGACGCTCTCGTTTTTTCGGTGTGCGAAAGCGCCAGAGGTGAATAATAAAATGAGTATTGGAGGAAAAGGCATGACTTCTTTTTCATCTGCAGCAGCAGCGGCGATTTTGATCGCAATGGGACTGGCCAGTGATGCTGCTTACGCTCAGCAGGCCTATCCGGCCCGACCGGTCAGACTGATTATTCCGTTCCCGCCCGGCGGCAGCACCGATATCGTTGGCAGGGTGGCTGCACAAAACCTCACGGAGCTCTGGGGCGTTCAGGTCTTGGTGGACAACCGTGGTGGGGCCAGCGGTCAAATTGGTGTGGAACTAGCCGCGCAAAGTGCACCTGATGGTTACACGCTGGTCATCGGACATATCGGCACTTTTGGCGTAAACCCATCGCTGTATCCCAAGTTGCGATATGACGCCACCAAAGATTTTTCACCCATTTCACTGATCGCACGGGTGCCGAATATGCTGGCTGTGCATCCGTCACTGCCGGTAAAAACTGTCAAACAGTTGGTTGACATGGCCAAGGCGCGCCCCGGAACGCTGAACTATGGATCCAGTGGCAGCGGCAGTAATCCGTTCCTGTGCGTTGAGTTTTTCAAAATGCTCACAAAGACCGATATCATACACATCCCCTATAAAGGGACCGGGCCCATGCTGACGGATCTGATTTCGGGTCAGATTTCATTGACTATTAACGGTGTGCCGCCACTGCTGCCGCATGTGAAGTCAAAGCGGCTGAATGCCATTGCCGTCGCCAGCGACAAGCGTCTGAGCATTCTTCCCGACTTGCCGACGATCAAAGAATCCGGGGTTCCGGAATATGAGGTGACTCAGTGGTACGGCATGTTGGCCCCCGTGAATACCCCGGGTGTGATCGTGAGCAAGGTCAATGCCGACATTCAAAAGTTTCTGGTGCGCCCTGACACCGCGGCGAAGATGTCGAGCGAGGGGGCTATTCCGGCGGGCAGTACTCCGGAGCAGTTCGGTGCACTGATTCGCGCTGAAATTGAACGATGGGCGAAGGTTGTTAAAGCCACGGGCGCAAAACCCGATTAATCCATAGGAATTCCATGTTAATTGTTGATTCGCAAGTCCATATCTGGGGGGCTGACACCCCCGAGCGGCCTTGGCCTGTTCCGCCCAAATTCCTCAAGGCGGTTCCCGTTCATAACAACGGTATTCCTTTTACTCAGGATTATGTCCTTGGCGAAATGGCCAAGGCAGGAGTTGATCGCGTCATCATCGTGCCGCCTTCCTGGGAGGGAGATCGAAACGATCTGGCGCTTGAGGCTGCAGCAGCGCACCAAGATCGCTTTGCGGTAATGGGACGCCTGGACATCTATCGGGACGATGCGAAGGAGCAGATTCGGAATTGGCTTGCACAACCCGGCATGCTGGGAATGAGATTCGCGCTGCACACGCCTTTGCTGGAGCGTCCGTTTGTGTCTGGAGAACTGGATTGGGTATGGCGCGAGGCTGAGGCGTCAGGCGTTCCGGTAATGGTATTGGTTCCCCATCGTCTGATGTCGTCGGTTGCGCGCGTCGCTGAGCGCCATCCCGGCCTTAAGCTGGTGATGGACCATCTTGGACTCGTGCACGGAAAAGATGAAGAAGCCTTTGCCGGTCTGGGTGAGTTGCTCAACCTGTCGCAATACAAAAACATCGCTGCCAAAGCATCAATCACGCCTTTTTATACTTCCGATCAGTATCCATTCAAGAAGCTTCACACACCTCTTCGCCGGGTGTTCGATGCTTTCGGGCCCAAACGCATGTTCTGGGGATCGGATCTCTCGAGACTTCCATGTTCTTATCGTCAGGGCGTTACGATGTTTACGGAGGAAATCCCCTGGCTGTCCGATCAGGACAAGGAATGGGTCATGGGGCGCGGGGTGTGTGAGTGGTTGGGCTGGAAAATATAAATCTCATGGGGATTATTGATGAACAATAAGGTCGTATTGTTGATTCCCGAGGCGCCCGCGCCGGAATCAGAAATCACCGCACCCAAAGCGACTCCCCTGTCATCGGGTTGCCTCAGAATTGGACTTCTGGATAACGGAAAGGGCAATGCTGATCATTTGCTGCGTTATCTTTTTGAAGGTTTAAAAAATAACCTGGAAATTGCGTTCATGATGACGCTGCGCAAGCAGAGCGTAAGCCTCGCGGCTGGCGATGCCATCATCAACCGTTTCGCGGGAGAGACCGATTTGGTCATTACCGCGATGGCTGATTGAGGCTCATGCACATCGTGGAGTGTCCACGATATGTGTGAGTTAGCGAAAAGAGGTCTTCCCGCTGTGGTGATTTGCAGTGAGCCATTTGTTGCGCTGGCCAAGGCACAGGCGCGGGTGTTTGGCGCCCCTGATTTACCCTTAGTTGTTATTCCGCATCCTCTGGGGGGGCTATCCGGGGTAGAAATTCAAGGGCGTGCCAATCACGCAGTACCGCAAATCATGGAACTCATAAAGGTATTACGTGGATGAGTGACATACTGAGATATATCGATAAAGCTAATGCAAGTATCGAGGTAGAGAACGATTATGTGGCTATCAATGATCTCTACCACCAAAGGGGATGGACTGATGGTTTGCCGATCATCCCTCCCACGGCAAATCTGGTGGAGGAAATGCTCTCCCACTGCGATCGGCCCTGGGATCGCCCGATTGCAAAGATAGCTCCCCGCTACGGAGAGGCGACACCAATCAGGCTGGCAACGAATGCCGTGATGGCCGGTTGCCGGCCAGAGTATTTCCCAGTAGTTGTTGCTGCCATTGAAGCGCTTTGTGAGGAGCCGTTCAATCTTTACGGCTTGCAGGCTACAACGCATCTTGTTTCGCCATTGATCATTGTCAATGGACCTCTGGCAAAAGAACTGGGCATCAATAGCGGTTATAACGCCTTGGGTTCGGGCTGCAGAAGCAATGCAACGATCGGCCGGGCAGTACGTCTTTCACTGGTGAATATTGGCGGTGCGCAGTCTGGTGCGGGAGACATGGCAACGTTTGGCTCCCCGGCAAAATATAGCTATCTGGCTGCGGAGAACGAAGCGGATAGTCCGTGGGAGCCGCTCCATGTGGAGCGAGGATTCGCTGAAGGGGCTTCAACGGTAACGGTCATTGGGGCAGAGTGCCCTCATAACGTCAATGATCATCAAAGTGTTTCCGGCGTTGGCATCCTAAAGATGATAGCGGGCACCATGGCGACGACAGGAAACAATGATGTTTACAACATTGAGCCGCATCCCGCAATTGTGATTGGTCCTGAGCACGCCAAAACCATTGCCGCGGATGGTTTCTCCAAGGCGGATGTTAAGCGCTATATTTTTGAAAATGCGGTTTTACCGCTTCAACGTTTTTCCGAGGAAAATATCGAGCGCCGGTTTCTGGTGACGTATAAGGAACGGTATGGCGATGCAAACTCGAGTTTTCCAGTACCCATGGTGCAAAGCGCTGATGACATATTGGTGGTTGTCATCGGCGGCCCCGGAAAACACTCCGCGGTCATCCCCACTTTCGGCGTTACTGTCCCCATCACAAGGGAAATCAGGCTGGCGAGCGGCAAGTGCGTAAGTTCAGTAGAAGAATTCAAAGCCAGCCGTGACAGCGCCTCGAATTAGGGCGGAAGGAAGAAACTGAGGGGGTAGGTGGTGACAAATCAGCGCAGTCCGTTGCAGGGAATTACGGTTCTTGATCTGGGACAGATTTATAACGGTCCATACGCCACGTTTTTGATGGCAATGGCGGGAGCCCGAATCATAAAAATTGAGCCGCTGGAGGGAGAGTCCATGCGCCAGCGAACCCTCATCGGCGGGGCGGCGCTGCCGTTTGCAATGCTGAATTCGAATAAGCAGGCGGTAACGTTAAATCTTAAGACCAAGCGTGGACGGGAAATTCTGATTGATATGGCTTGTCGCGCCGATGTTCTGCTGGAAAATTTTCTCCCGGGGAAATTGGATAAATTGGGTATCGGCTATGAGGTTTTGCGGGAAGTTAACCCTAGGATTATTGTGGCATCAGGCTCCGGATACGGCAGTACCGGTCCGTATCGAGAATACCCTGCAATGGATATTTCGATTCAGGCGATGTCCGGTGCGATGGCGGTGACTGGATTCCCGGACGGGCCACCGACAAAGATCGGCCCTGCATTGTGTGATTTTTCTTGTGGTGTACATTTGTATGGTGCCGTTGTCACTGCCTTGTATGAGAGGGAAAAGACGGGGCATGGCCAAAAAGTTGAAGTTGCGATGCTGGATGCAATTTATTTTTCCCTGGCGTCGAGTCTTGGTTTGTATTTTGCTTCTGGAAACTATGGCGGGGCAGTTAATTTCCCGCAAAGAACCGGCAATACGCATAGTGGAAAAGCGGCGGCGCCGTATAGTGTTTACGAGGCGAGCGACGGGCATATCGCCATCCTTTGCACAAACAACAAGCACTGGATTTCCTTAACCAAGGTCATGGGGAGGGAGGAACTGGGTTTAGATCCGCGCTTTGACACGCCAAAGAAGCGTGCAAATTTGAGTCATGAGGTTGATAAAGTTGTGAGCCATTACGCGGCGAAATACAAGCGCGATGAATTATTTTCGATTCTTTCCCCGCATCACATTCCCTGCGCACCCGTTAGAGATCTGGCCGAAATCACCAACGATCCCCACTTGCATGAGAGAGGTATGTTGGAGTGGATGGATCACCCTAAATATGGGCGTATCGCCGCTGCTCGCAGCCCACTACGCTTTGAAAACCAGGAACTCACGCAACTGAAGCCAAGTGCCGAGTTGGGAGAACACAATCAAGAGGTGTATGGGGAGTGGTTGGGAATTTCGAAGGAAGAGTTGGAAAGACTGAAACTGGAGAAAGTAATCTAGGGCACCTAGAGAGATGAAGGATGGAAATAATTGGCCAAATTACTTTATAGATGATTTCGACAGTGTTCTAACGTTTGCCGAGAGATGGTTACAGGCTAATGATTGTGCGGCGGAAACAAGAAAACTCGTCTGGTTGGCTTTGGCATTGCACGGGAATACGGTGAATTGAGGAATAAACTTGCTGAGGCAATGCGGCGGATAAGTTTTAACAGAAGCTACGAGTGAGGAGAAATTGTTCTAATTGAGTTGCGTTTACTTCGTAGAACACGGCGGCGAAATGGCAAAAATAGTATTTAAAAATTATATCCATACTGCGTTTGGTATATGCGCATAGAAAAAGGATGCACAGGAATATGAGCACGGTAGCTGAACGGATTGGTGAGTATGTCGCTGACCTCAAATTCGAAGACCTCGGGACGGACGTTGTCGATTACGCGAAACGCATCCTACTTGACAGCATAGCGTGCGCCTACGGTGGGAGTGAAAGCGAGCCCGCACGTCTGACTAGGGCTACGGTGAGCGAACTCGGCAGCTTAGACCATGCGACCATATGGGCCAACGGCACGACTTCAAGCGCGCAACTTGCTGCACTTGCAAACGGTGTTGCGATCCGCTATCAGGACTACAACGATGTTTATTTTGGTCCGGCATGGACCGCCCATCCCAGCGACAATATCGCTACCCTCTTTGCAGTGGCCGAGTGGAAAAGGTGCTCCGGCGCGGAGTTTCTGCTCGCGATGGTCGTCGCCTACGAAGTGCAAATGCGGTTCTCGGACCTGCAGGTAACGAGGAACCTGTGGCACTCAGGCTGGCATCATACTGCCGCGTGCTCATATGCTGCCGCTGCAGGCGTGAGCAAGCTTCTAGGGCTAGACGCTAGGCGCACCACCCACGCAATTACCCTCGCTGGAGCGCGCTCGAACACCTTTGCGGAGATCAGGCACGGCGACATCCCGATGGACAAGGCGCTGTCAGCGCCGATAGTGGCGAGCCAAAGCGTATTGTACGCGCTGCTTGCACAACGGGGTTTCACCGGTTGCGCAACCTTGCTAGAGGGGGACTATGGTTTTCGTGGCGCCGTTGCAGGTGGCGTCGACGTAGAACCACTCGTGCCGGTGAAAGGGGACTACCGCATTCTGAAAATCAGTCTCAAACCTTATCCAGTGGAAGGCATGACACCGGCTATGGTGCAGGCGACGATTGAGTTGAAGGAGGAGTACCTCATTGATCCTAGCGAAGTTCAGGCGATCCGAATCCTGGCCCACGAAGAAGCTGTAACCAAGCCGAGTTGGGACGAAAAGAAGCTTGCCCCGACGACCAAGGAAACCGCCGATCACAGCTTCTATTACTGTGTGGCAGTGGCGCTTGTCGCTGGAACTGTGACGTCCGAGCAGTTCAGCGACCGGTGGCTGCGCGACCCTACGGTGGCATTGCTAATCAGTAAGACCCGCCTCGAATCGAAGTCGGAGTTTACGAGGCTTTTCAAGCAAGGGGCACGACCTGCAGCAGTGGAGATTGTGACTTCACGCGGAACGTTTTATCGAGAAGTGCTTTATCCGCGTGGCGATCCACAGTCGCCTATGACGTGGCAGCACATCATTCGAAAGCTGAACGACCAGGCCGGAAATCGATTGGGCACAGCAGCAATTCAACGCATTGCTGAGCGGACTGCAAGCATGGAGCAGGAGTCCGACCTTCGAAACTTTTCAAGGATGCTCGTCGGCTAAGGTATATCTGCTTTTCAATCCTTGGGAAGCGCATTGTGTTTGAATTAATTACTGGAACAGCACCATCGTTTAAATATTAAATACGGCAAGTAATATTTTCCGTGGTGGGCTCAAAGAGCAATGAAAGCAAATCATGACGATTACCGAACGGCGTGAACGATTGCGTGCGGTGTTAGCGGGCACGGTTTGTGTGTCGCCTGCCACTGTGTTCGATGCCCTCTCAGCGCGCGTCGCTGCGAGCGTAGGTTACGAAATTGGTATTTTATCCGGGTCTGTTTCGGCCCTTACGTTACTTGCCGCACCAGATATCGGCCTGCAGACTCTCACGGAGTTTGCAGACCAAGTCAGACGGATCGCGCGTATCGACGAATTGAGCATCATTACCGACGCAGATAATGGCTATGGCAATGCTCTCAACGTAATTCGCTCAGTCCAAGAACTCGAGCACGCAGGCGTTGCTGCGCTCATGATCGAAGATAGCGTATCGCCCGCACGGTTCGGCGCTAATTCAATCGAGTTAATTCGAACCGACGAAATGATGTTCAAGCTAAGGGCCGCACTTGACGCGCGGGAAGATACTTCACTCATGGTGGTTGCCCGTACAGCGGCACTCAAGGCAGAGGACGCACAGCGCGGTGCGGCGCGATTGCGGGCGTATGCAGCAGTTGGTGTAGATGCCGTGTATGTAACTGGATTGCAGGAATTGAAGGACTTCGACGTGATTAGTGAAGGGTTGACGCTGCCCGTTATCGTTGGGACCGCGCCAGCTGTTCGGCGGGAAGATCTTGCGGTCCGAGGTGTGCGGCTGCTTGTGCAAGGTCACTCAGCTCTGGCAGCGGTAGTGAAAGTACTGCGCGAAACCTATGAACATTTGTATAGTGGAGGTTCCGTGGCAGACCTCAAGTCCCGGATTGCAACTGCGGATGAGAT
>CANIRI010000014.1 GCA_947469815.1 Comamonadaceae bacterium
ATAGGCCGGCTCTTCGCTGAAGCGCTGCACAGGGCGACGCGTTGCCATGGGATCGAATAGCCTTATTCGTAACCGAAAGCGCGCACGCGGGCCTCGTCGTCGGCCCAACCGGAGCGCACTTTGACCCACATTTCAATGAACACCTTGGCATCGAGCAAACGTTCCAGCTCAACCCGGGTCTCGGTGCCGATGCGCTTGATGCGCTCGC
Source organism: Comamonadaceae bacterium (assembly GCA_947469815.1). GTDB lineage: Bacteria > Pseudomonadota > Gammaproteobacteria > Burkholderiales > Burkholderiaceae_C > Allorhodoferax. Next base: position 209 of record CANIRI010000014.1, read on the forward strand.
CCTTATCACCAATCACCATGGCTTTGTGGCTGTCGCGCTCGACCACAATGGTGGCGGCTATGCGCACCAGGCGCTTTTGTTTGCCCACGCCGGGTTCTTCTGCAAATTGGTCAATGACCACGGTGGATGTGTAGGGCAACTCGTCGCCGGTCAGGCGGAACAGTTTTTCGCGCACGGTCTCCGAGGCCAGAAATTTTTCACTGCGGTCGGTCAACTCATCCGGTGCGTACCACCAGGGCTGCTCGGGCAGGAACTTCTCGCAAATATCGAGCATGTGGGCGATGTCTTTGGCATTTTTGGCAGATATCGGGACGAATTCCGCGAAGGCATGGCGCTGCTGCATTTCTTGCAGCCAGGGGGCCAAGTCCGAGCGGCGCTCCACCTGGTCGAGCTTATTGGCCACCAGCAAGGTGGGCACTTCTTTACTGAGCAAGGCCAGCACTTTGGCATCGGCCTGGTTGAACATACCCGCTTCGACCACGAACAGAATCAGGTCCACATCACCGACCGCACCGACGACGGTTTTATTGAGCGAGCGGTTGAGCGCATTGTTGTGGCGGGTCTGAAAACCCGGTGTATCGACAAACACGAACTGCGTCGTGCCGCGCGTATGCATGCCGGTGATGCGGTGGCGGGTGGTCTGCGCCTTGCGGGATGTGATGCTGACTTTTTGCCCCACCAGCGCATTCATCAGCGTGGATTTGCCCACATTGGGTTTGCCCACAATCGCTACCAACCCGCAGCGTTGCCCGGACTGTGCGGCGGTCGGGTCCGCCGTTTTCATGCCGGTTTTCAGCAGGCCCTGCAACATGGCATCCAGCGCGTCTGTATCTTGCGCAGGTAAAGGGGCCTGCGCTGCGGGCTTGGGGGAACTCTTTTTCGTACTCATGGAATAGCCCTGTTTTTGATAGTTTCCAGCATGGCAGCAGCAGCAGCCTGCTCGCCCGCGCGACGCGATGCGCCAATGCCGCGCTCACTCAAACCCAGCGGCTCAATGGCGCATTCGACGTCAAAACTTTGCTGGTGCGCGGCACCCAGTGTGGCGACCACGCGGTACACCGCCAACGGTCGCTTGCGCGCTTGCAGCCACTCCTGCAGTTCGGTCTTGGGGTCTTTGCCCACGGCCTGCATCGCAGGGTGGATATCGACCTCGGCAAACAAGCGCTGCACCACCGCCTGCGCGGCGACAAAGCCCGCGTCCAGGTACACCGCGCCCAGCACCGACTCGAGCGCATCAGCCAAAATGGAGGGACGCTTGGGCCCCCCCGAGCGCATTTCACCCTCGCCCAGGCGCAGCAGTTCGGACAAACCGAGATCCAGGGCCAGCTTGTGCAAGGTCTCCTGGCGCACCAGGTTGGCGCGTATGCGCGACAAATCGCCCTCGGCCAAGCTACCCAGTCGCGCGTACAACATGTCCGAGACGGCCAGACCCAATACCGAGTCACCCAGGAATTCCAGGCGCTCGTAATGGTCGGCAGAAAAGCTGCGGTGCGTCAGCGCGCGGCGCAGCAAGTCGGGGTTCTGGAATCGGTACTGCAAACGCAGCTGCAGCTGCTCCAGCCCCTGGGTCATGGTGGACGCTGGCGTACCGCCATCAGTTGAAGCCGCCAATGCGCTTGAGGCTGCTGAAGTTCATCCAGACAAAAAAGGCCCGGCCCACGATATTGGCGTCCGGCACAAAACCCCAGTAGCGTGAATCCAGCGAGTTGTCGCGGTTGTCGCCCATCATGAAATAGTGGCCATCAGGGACTTTGCAGGTCACGCCTTCAACCGTGTAGTTGCAGCCCTCGGCCCCGAAAAAATTGGGTTGCACTTGCACGAAGGCGGGCCGATTGTCATCGTTCAACAAGCGGTGCGGCTTTTCGCCCAGTTTTTCTTCGAATTGTTTGAAGTAGCGCATGGAATCTTCATCCAGAAAATCAGGGAGCGCATTCGTCTCAACCACCTGGCCGTTCACAGTCAGGCGCTTGTTGCGATAGGCCACGGTGTCGCCGGGCACACCCACCACGCGTTTGATGTAGTCCAAGCTGGGTTGGGGCGGGTAGCGGAACACCATCACATCACCGCGCTGGGGCTTGTTGCCCTCGGTGATCTTGGTGTTGATGACCGGCAGGCGCAAGCCATAGTGGTACTTGTTCACCAAAATCAAATCGCCCACCAGCAGCGTGGGAATCATGGAGCCAGAAGGAATTTTGAAGGGCTCGAATAAAAACGAGCGAAGCAGAAAAACGGTGATGATGACGGGAAACAAACCGGCGGTCCATTCCAGCCACCAGGGCTGGGCCAAGAGCGCGGCCTTGGCCTGCGCCACATCGCCGTCCACCTGCTTGATGCCCTGTTGCGCCAGCGCGCTGCGGCGCTGCGCGTCGTCTGATTCGAGTTGCCCGGCAGCGCGCGCGCGCGCCGGGGCGAAAATAAATTGCTCGCCCAGCCAGTACACGCCGGTGACTACCGAAGCCAGAAACAACAACAAGGCGAAATTGGCCTCCACCATGCCGGCAAACCAGGCACCAGCAAACGCCACAAAGGCGGCCAGCACCACAGATGTCAATGCTTGCATCAATCTTCCACTTGCAAAATAGCCAAGAACGCCTCTTGGGGGACTTCCACCGAGCCGATTTGTTTCATGCGCTTTTTGCCGGCTTTTTGTTTTTCGAGGAGTTTGCGCTTGCGTGAAATATCGCCGCCGTAGCACTTGGCGAGCACGTTCTTGCGCAGGGCTTTGATTGTCTCACGCGCAATGATGTTGGCCCCGATGGCAGCCTGTATGGCAACGTCGTACATCTGGCGCGAAATGATCTCGCGCATTTTGGTCACCACGGCCCGGCCCCGGTAGGTGGCCTGGCTGCGGTGCACGATGATGGACAGCGCGTCGACCTTTTCAGCGTTGAGCAGGATATCGACCTTGACCACATCCGAGGCACGGTATTCCTTGAATTCGTAATCCATGGACGCGTAACCCCGGCTCACCGATTTGAGCTTGTCAAAGAAGTCCAGCACGATCTCGCCCAGCGGCATCTCATAGGTCAGCATCACCTGGCGGCCGTGGTAGGCCATATTCATCTGCACGCCGCGTTTCTGGTTGGCCAGCGTCATCACCGAGCCGACGTATTCCTGCGGCATGTACAAGTGCACGGTGACAATGGGTTCACGGATTTCGTCCAGACGGCCCTGGTCTGGCATCTTGGATGGGTTCTCCACCATGCGCACTTCGCCGTCCACGCCCACCACCTCGTACACCACGCTGGGCGCGGTGGTGATCAGGTCCTGATCAAACTCGCGCTCCAGACGCTCCTGCACGATTTCCATGTGCAAAAGCCCCAAAAAACCACAGCGAAAACCGAAGCCCAGCGCTTGCGACACTTCGGGCTCGTAGTGCAGCGATGAATCGTTGAGCTTCAATTTCTCCAGGCTGTCGCGCAGTCCTTCGTACTGGTTGGCCTCGGTCGGGTACAGCCCGGCAAACACCTGGGGTTGGATTTCTTTGAAGCCCGGCAACGCTTCGGTGGCGGTCGCAGCCGCGCCCCCAGACCCCGGCTTGATCAGGGTGATGGTGTCGCCCACCTTGGCAGCCTGCAATTCGCGGATGCCGGCGATGATGTATCCCACCTCCCCTGCTTCCAGCGAACTGCGGGGCTCATTGGCCGGCGTGAACACGCCCAGGTTGTCGGCGTTGTACATGGTGCCGGTGGCCATCATCTTGAAACGCTCACCCTTGCCCAGGCGGCCATCGACCACGCGCACCAGCATGACCACGCCCACGTAGGTATCAAACCAGCTGTCCACGATCATGGCGCGCAAAGGGCCGTCCGGATTGCCTTTGGGTGCGGGAATGCGCGCGACGATGGCTTCCAGAATCTCTTCGACGCCCATGCCCGACTTGGCCGAACAGGGAATCGCGTCGGTGGCATCGATGCCAATGACGTCTTCAATTTCGGCGCGCGCGTTATCCGGATCGGCGTTGGGCAAGTCCATTTTGTTGAGGACGGGCACCACTTCCACACCCAGGTCCAGCGCGGTGTAGCAATTGGCCACGGTCTGCGCCTCTACGCCCTGGCTGGCATCGACAACCAGCAAGGCGCCTTCACAGGCGGACAAAGAACGGCTGACTTCGTAGGAAAAATCGACGTGGCCTGGGGTATCAATCAAATTGAGGTTGTAAACCGTGCCGTCTTTGGCGCGGTATTGCAGCGCAGCGGTCTGCGCCTTGATGGTGATGCCCCGCTCTTTTTCGATGTCCATCGAATCGAGCACCTGCTCCTGCATCTCCCGCGCTTCCAGGCCGCCGCAATGCTGGATCAAGCGGTCAGCCAGCGTCGATTTGCCGTGGTCGATGTGGGCAATGATGGAGAAATTGCGTATGTGCTGCATCCAGAAGACTTCAGGCTAAGCGGATCAAAAAATGCCGGGAGGGCAGGCAAAGAAAAGGGCGCATCAAGCAATGACGCGCCCTCAGCCTTCACGCTCGGGGCTGGCGCCTTGAGCGCGGCCCGAGCCATTCTAACGAAACGCTCGCTCTACTTGCCCACACGCATCAGCGTGTACTGGGTCCAGTCGCCGCGCCGGTACAAGACGACAAGGGGTTTCGCCTTGTCATGCTTGGCCAGAATGGCTTCCACGTCTTTGACGCTGGCTACCTCCGTGCTATCGAGTTGCAAAATGATGTCGCCTTCCGCCAGGCCAGCCCTGGCTGCAGCGTCCGTGACGGCCTCCACCGCCACCCCTGCTTTGATTTTGAGCTCCTTGCGCTGGCTATCGGTCAGCTCGCTGACCGTCAACCCATACGCTTGGGCCACGGTGCTGGGCTTGGCCTTGGGTGCAGGTGCGACCGCTTTAGCTTCGGTCTTTTCAGACTCAATTTCTGCGATCGTGACTTGCAGCTCTCGGGTTGCGCCCTTGCGCAAAACCGTCAAGGCACTGCGCGTACCGGGTTTGGTGGCACCCACAAAACGCGGCAAGTCCATGGACTTTTCAATCACCCGGCCATCGAACTTGAGGATCACGTCACCGGGCTCGACACCAGCCTTGTCAGCCGGTGCACCGGCTTCCACGGCCTTGACCAAGGCGCCGGTACTTTTGCCCAGGCCCAAGGACTCCGCAACTTCTTTGGACACCTGGTCAATCGTCACCCCGATACGCCCACGCGAAACCCGGCCCTGGCTGCGCAGTTGATCGCTGACGCGGATCGCCTCATCGATAGGGATAGAAAAAGAAATCCCCATAAAGCCGCCCGAGCGCGAATAGATCTGGCTGTTAATACCCACCACCTCACCACGCATATTGATCAATGGGCCACCGGAATTACCCGGATTGATCGCCACATCGGTTTGGATAAAGGGCAGAAATTCACCGGTATCGCGCTGCTTGGCGCTGACGATGCCCGCCGTGACCGAGTTTTCCAGGCCAAAAGGCGAGCCAATCGCCATCACCCATTCGCCGACCTTCAGGCGGTTCACATCGCCGGTGCGCACAGCAGGCAAACCGCTCGCATCAATCTTGACCAATGCCACATCGCTGCGCTTGTCGGAACCGATAATTTTGGCTTTGAATTCGCGCTTGTCGGTAAGCGTCACGATCACATCCTCAGCGCCCTCCACCACATGGGCATTGGTCATGATCAAGCCGTCTGAGGTCAACACAAAGCCAGAACCTACGCCACGGGGCTGCTCACGCTGCTGTTCGTCTTGTTGCGGCGTGCGTTGGCGCGGACCGGGGCGCGGCATATTCGGCGCAGGCAAGCCAAAGCGGCGGAAAAATTCCAGCATCTCTTCTTCGCCAGGGTTGACCTGGGATGAACGGGGCTGGACTTTTTCTGTCGTCCGAATATTCACCACCGACGGCCCTACCTGCTCCACCAGGTCGGTGAAGTCCGGCAAGGTCCGCGTCTGCGCGGCGACCGGGCCCGCCACCAAAGCGAAGACCAGACCCGCGCTGATCAAAGCGCTACCCAACCAACTACGCACATGCATTGCATTACTCCCAAACATCAGGTGTTCTCCATCACATCACACACTATTCCCGCTGAACGGCAACTGGCCGATCATCTACGGACATGGCATCAAAAATCAAGACCCTTCGCAGGGGATACCAGCTCTTTACATGGTCTTTTCGCTGCAGCCATATCCATTCACATGCTCCCTCAGACGTTCGCAGCCGCAGCAGCATCCATACCTGAAGATCCATCACACAGTGCACCGCACACACACCATCATCGTTTTGGCGCGACCAGAACCAGTTCTGCCCATCCCAACGCAGCACCGACCCATAGACCGCAGGGCGGGAGCGGGTCATACAAAAACCTGCCAACTCCAGCGAGAACAGCAGCATGGGCGCTAGATATATCAGGTCAGCGGGAATTTGCACGGCACCGAAGGCGAAAAGCCCCACAAGAGTCAGGACGAGCAATAAGGTGAGCCCCGCGGCGATGTGGCCATCCAGACCAACGCCGGGAATTGCAACTGTCACAGCAGGCGGACCGCCCATAAGCTGATAAGCGCAGACCCAGGACGAATCAGACGCGCTTGAACACCAAACTGCCGTTGGTGCCGCCGAACCCGAAATTGTTTTTGATGGCCACATCAATACGCATATCGCGCGCGGTGTTGGCGCAGTAATCCAGATCGCACTCGGGATCCTGGTTGAAGATGTTGATGGTCGGCGGACTGACCTGGTGGTGCAAAGCCAGCACGGTGAATACCGACTCCAAGCCACCGGCACCACCCAGCAAATGCCCGGTCATCGATTTGGTGGAATTCACCACCACCGATTTGGCGTGCGCGCCCAGGGTGGCTTTGATCGCGTTGGATTCATTGACATCGCCCAGAGGGGTGGAGGTGCCGTGGGCGTTCAGGTACTGCACCGCATCCGGGTTGAGTCCGGCGTTGCGCAATGCGCCGAGCATGGCGCGGCGCGGGCCGTCCATGCTGGGCGCGGTCATGTGGCCGGCGTCGGCACTCATGCCAAAGCCCGCCAATTCGGCGTAAATTTTTGCGCCGCGCGCTTTGGCGTGTTCGTACTCCTCGAGCACCATGACGCCCGCGCCTTCACCCAAGACAAAGCCGTCGCGGTCTTTGTCCCAGGGGCGCGAAGCGGTAGCGGGGTCGTCGTTGCGGGTGCTCAGCGCGCGCATGGCAGCAAAACCGCCTACGCCCAGGGGTGACACGGTCGCTTCCGAACCGCCTGCCACGATCACATCGGCGTCGCCGTACTCGATCATCCGACCGGCCTCGCCGATACAGTGCAAGCCCGTGGTGCAGGCCGTGACGATGGCGATGTTGGGGCCCTTGAATCCGTAGCGGATCGAAACATGGCCGGCGATCATGTTGATGATGGAAGCCGGCACAAAAAATGGGGAAATACGACGGGCACCGCGCGATGTGTATTCGGCGTGGGTGGCCTCAATCATGGGCAGGCCGCCTATGCCCGAGCCAATCACACAACCGATGCGGGTGGCCTCTTCCTCGCCCAAGGCCTCGCCGGTTTTCAGCCCCGCGTCGGCCACCGCCTGGCTGGCAGCGGCGATGCCGTAATGGATGAAGGTATCCATGGTCCGTGCCTCTTTGGCACTCATGTATGCCTCGACATCAAAACCGCGCACCTCGCCTGCGATCTGGCAGGAGAAGGTGCTGGCATCAAATTTGGTAATTCGGTCAATACCGGATTGACCCGCCAAGAGCCGCGACCACGCCTGCTCCACCGTGTTGCCGACCGGGCTGATGCAGCCCAACCCCGTTACAACTACGCGGCGGCGCGTCATAAAACAACTTTCATGGTGGCAATCGGCTGATCACGCTGTCCCGCCGCAGCGACGGGACAAGGCCCCATCAGGCTTTCTTGTGGCTGGTCGCGTAATCGACCGCATTTTGAACGGTGGTGATTTTCTCGGCGTCTTCATCAGGAATCTCAATACCAAACTCGTCTTCCAAAGCCATCACCAGTTCCACCGTGTCCAGCGAGTCCGCACCCAAATCGGCGACAAACGCTTTTTCGTTGGTGACTTGTGACTCTTCCACGCCGAGTTGCTCGGCAATGATTTTCTTGACGCGTACTTCAATATCGCTCATGGATTCCCTCTGAGGGTTGTAAACAATCCGTCATTCTACCCACGCACCCAGCAGAGCCGGATCGCAGGTCCGCCGGACGGATGGTGCGGCGGATTCGCGGGTGGCGCACCTACGAATTACATATGCATGCCACCGTTGATATGGATTTCCTGCCCGCTGACGTAGCCCGCTTGCGGCGAGGCCAGGTAGGCAACCAGTTGCGCCACTTCTTGCGCCTGCCCGAGCCGGCCCGCCGGAATTTGCGCCATCAAGGCCGTTTGTTGCTCGGCGCTGAGCGCCGCCGTCATATCGGTTTCAATGAATCCGGGAGCTACGCAGTTCACGGTGATGCCGCGCGAACCCAGTTCGCGCGCAAGCGCCCGCGTCATGCCGGCCACACCGGCCTTGGAGGCCGCATAGTTGGCCTGCCCCGCGTTACCCATGGCGCCGACCACCGAGGTGATATTGACGATACGACCGTAACGCTGCTTCATCATGGTGCGCGAAACAGCACGGGTCATGCGGAATACGCCTTTGAGGTTGGCGTCGATCACTGCGTCCCAGTCGGCGTCTTTCATGCGCATCAGCAGCGTATCGCGGGTGATACCGGCGTTGTTCACGAGCACGTGCAAGGAGCCCTCGGCTTGGGTGATTACGTTGATCAAGGCCTCGCCAGCCGGTCCGTCCGTCACATCCAGCACTTCGCCACGGCAGCCGGGGAAAGCGGACAAGGCGGCGCTGATATGGGCTGCGCCCGTAGCGCTGGTGGCTGTGCCCACCACCCGCATACCTTGGCGCGCCAGCTCCAGCGCAATGGCCGCGCCAATGCCACGCGACGCGCCGGTCACCAGTGCGATCTGGGGCGGTGAAGAATGTGCCACTTCGCTCATTGCAAGGCCTCCCGGGTTTCCGCCAAACTGGACGGATCTGCAACGACGAGCGCCGTGAGCGTCGGGTCAATCCGTTTGCACAGGCCGGCCAGCACCTTGCCGGGGCCGCATTCGACGATGTGCTGCAATCCGCGCGCCTGAATCGCCTGCACGCATTCGACCCAGCGCACGGCACCAAAGGCCTGGCGGAACAAGGCATCGCGTATGCCATCGGGCGTCTGGACCTCCGCCACATCGACGTTATTGATTAACGCAATCAAAGGAGCCTGCAGCGCTGTTGCAGCCAGCGCCTGCTTCAAGCGCTCTGCGGCCGGACGCATCAGGCTGCTGTGGAAGGGTGCCGATACCGGCAGCGGCAAAGCGCGCTTGGCGCCCTGGCTTTTGAGCCACTCGCAGGCCTTATCGACTGCTGCGCGGCTGCCCGCAATCACGGTCTGGGCCGGATCGTTGAAATTCACCGCCTCCACCACCTCGCCGCTGTCGGCGGCGAATGTTTGGCTCACCTCGAGGCAGCCCGCTACGACGCGCTGCGCCTCCATACCCAGGATGGCAGCCATTGCGCCCACACCCACCGGCACCGCGTCCTGCATCGCCTGGGCGCGTAGACGCACCAGCGGTACCGCCTGCGCCAAGGTCAGCACACCTGCTGCAACCAGGGCGGAATACTCGCCCAGGGAATGCCCCGCGACGGCCGATGGCGCTTGCCCGACCTCGTCCATCCACACCCGGTAAGCCGCGACACCGGCCACCAGCATGACCGGCTGGGTATTGGTCGTCAGGCCCAAGGCCTCTTTGGGTCCGTTGTGGATCAAGGCCGCGAGGTCTTCGCCCAAGGCCGTCGAAGCTTCGTCCAAGACCTGCTGCACCACCGGATGCGCGCCCCAGGCGTCGAGCATGCCGACCGATTGGGAGCCCTGTCCCGGAAAAACAAATGCAAATGGCTTCATGAAAAATGGATGCGAAAAATACAGGAAAACTACATCGTCAGCAAAACAGCACCCCAGGCAAAACCGCCGCCTACACCTTCGAGCAAAACCGTCTGCCCGGGCTGGATCTGGCCGCTGCGCACGGCACCATCCAAGGCCAGGGGAATGGACGCAGCCGAGGTGTTGCCATGCTGGTCCACGCTGACTATGACTTTGTCCATGGGCAACTTCAATTTGCGCGCGGTGCTTTGCATGATGCGGATATTGGCCTGGTGCGGCACCAGCCAATCGATGTCGGCCTCTGTTTTGCCCGCCTTGGCCAAGACCGTACGGGCGCATTCCTCCAGAACGCCCACCGCCAACTTGAAAACCGCCTGGCCGTCCATTTGCAGCAAGGGCCTGCCAGAGGCCAACCCGCCGTTGACGTGACCGGGCACACACAATAAATCCACATGCCGACCATCGGCATGGATGTCGGTGGCCAAAATACCGGGGGTCTCTGACGCTTCCAGAACCACGGCACCGGCGCCGTCGCCAAACAGCACGCAGGTGGTGCGGTCTTGAAAATCCAGAATGCGGGAAAAAATCTCAGCACCCACCACCAGCGCGCAACGCGCGCCGCCAGTGCGGATCATGGCGTCGGCCACGGTCAATGCATAAATAAACCCGCTGCACACCGCCTGCACGTCAAACGCCGCACCCCCGGCCGCGCCCAACTTGCTTTGCAAAATACAGGCCGTCGACGGGAAAACCATGTCCGGGGTTGAGGTGGCGACGATGATGAGGTCCACGTCTGCTGCGCTGCGTCCTGCGGCTTCCAGCGCCTTTCGGCAAGCTTGCAATGCCAGGTCGCTGCTGAACACACCCGCATCGGCGAAATGGCGCGCCCGGATACCGGTGCGCTCGACGATCCAGTCATCCGAACTCTCGACGCCTTGGGCCGCCAGCTGGGCCACCAAATCGGCGTTGTTCAGGCGGCGCGGGGGAAGATAGCTGCCGGTTCCGGTGATGCGGGAATAGTGTGTCATGCAATCGAATCGATAGGGGTCTCAGCCTTCAGACACGGCGCCGGATACCGCCAACAAGGGCGCCGCGCGGGCGACCCGGGCTTTGACGCGGTCCAGCAAATCGTGTCGAGAGGCATCATAAGCCCGCTCCAGCGCATAGCCGAAAGCCCGGACATCGGCCGAGCCATGGCTCTTAAAAACCAGGCCGCGCAAGCCCAGTAGCGCCCCGCCGTTGTATTGGCCCGCGTCCAAGCGGGATTTGATCGCCCGCAATACCGGGCGTGCCAGCAGGCCCATCGCCATGGTCAACCAGTTGCGGCTGAACTCTTGTTTGATAAAGCTGCCAATCATGCTGGCAACCCCTTCACCGGTCTTGAGCGCCACATTACCCACAAAGCCGTCACAGACGATCAGATCTACGACGCCAGCACAAATGTCGTCGCCCTCCACGTTGCCATAGAAGTTCAAGTCGCCTTCAGCCGCCGCAGCACGCAGTAATTCGCCCGTCAGCTTGATCAGCTCGTTGCCCTTAATCGCCTCTTCGCCGATATTGAGCAGCCCCACGGTTGGCGCGTTGCTACCGCTCAACACCGACACCAGCGCCGAACCCATGATGGCAAACTGAAACAGATGTTCGGGGGAGCAATCCACATTGGCGCCCAAATCGAGCACCGTGGTGGCTCCGCCGCGGGCATTGGGAATCTGGGCGGCAATCGCGGGACGCTCGATGCCATCCAGGGTTTTCAATACATACCGCGAAATCGCCATCAACGCGCCGGTGTTACCAGCGGACACCGCCGCATGCGCTGCACCCGACTTGACCTGCTCCACGGCCACCCGCATGGAAGAATCTTTTTTCTTGCGAAGCGCCACCTCCAAAGGGTCATCCATGGCAACCACTTCGGTGGCAAAAACGAGTTCAGCGCGGGGGTGGGAAAAGTCGGCGATCGCGGCCTGCGTACCGACCAGAATCAGACGGGCCTGGGCATGGGAGTCAAGAAAGTACCGGCACGCTACCAAGGTGACGGCAGGGCCGTGGTCACCACCCATGCAATCAACCGCTATCGTGTGCATGCTGGGGTGAAAAGAGAAAAACGGTGTGGTGCGCAGAAACCAAAAAGCCCGACGCTACCAGTTCCGCATCGGGCCTTAGAGGGAGTCAAAACCCCGTGGATCAGGCTTCTGATTTTGTCTTGATGACTTTGCGCCCACGGTAAAAACCGGTGGGGCTGATGTGGTGGCGCAGGTGCACCTCGCCTGTGGTCGGTTCGACCGCAATACCGGGTACGACCAGGGCATTGTGCGAACGGTGCATGCCACGCTTAGAGGGTGACTTCTTGTTTTGTTGGACTGCCATGGTGGGCTCCTGAACGGAAACGCTGCCCATCGGGCTGCGGATAGTGGATGAGTGCGCTCAGCGCGGAAAGCCTCGGAGTATAGCCGAGCGAAGTGTCTACAGGCACCCAGCCGGCGCAGCCATCCCCCTAAGGTCATTCGGACGAAGGTGCCCGCTTCAGCCCGGCCAAAACCGCAAAAGGATTTATCTGCTCTTGCGCAGCTGCGTCGAAATCCGCGTCGGCCACCGAAAAACGGGGGGTGTCGGGGCAGGATGGGTGCATGGGCACCAGGGGTATGGCCATCAATAACTCGTCTTCCACCAAATCACGCAGATTGAACTGCCGCTCAAAAACCAGCACATCCTCTTCGGACTCCTCGTCTTCCACGGCCGCCAGGGCCTCATTGGCAACAAACCGGAAATCCCGCTCAAACGCCAGGTCGATGCCCGCCGGGCGCAAACAGCGCTGACACTCCATCGTCAAGCGGCAGCTTCCGCTGATGTGCAGCCAGATTTGTGGATGGCCCGTCGCATCAAAGCGCTCACTGCCGGTGGCATCAAAGTGCGCTGCCGTGTCGGCCGCCTCAAACACCGATTGGGCCCGCAGTCGAGCCAAGTCCGCTAAGGGAAAAGCCCCCTGTAAAATCGCACCGGAGCGGGCAAATCCCGCCAGGGGGAGCATGAGAGGGTCGTAGGCGCTTGACATGAGTCCAGTGTAAGAGAATCAGCCGATGACATACGCCTCCCCCCGCGCCCTGGTTCTGGGCTCCACGTCGGCCTACCGCCGGGCGCTGCTCGAGCGGCTGCGCATACCGTTCACGGTGGTGGCACCGGACGTTGATGAAGCGATGCTGGCCGGCGAAACGCCGGAGCAAACGGCGATAAGACTGGCACTGGCCAAGGCGCATGCGGTGGCACAAGGCCGGGAAGACAGCGTGGTCATCGGATCCGACCAGGTGGCTGATTTGCACGGCGAGGCCATCGGAAAGCCGGGCAATTTTGAGCGTGCGCGCAGCCAATTGCAGCGCATGAGCGGCCAAACCGTGGTATTCCACACGGCCGTGGCCGTCGTCTGCCCCACGCAGCAATTTGTCGCGCAGGCGGTGGTTCCGGTGCGGGTGCGCTTTCGTACATTGACTGATGCGGAGATCAACCACTATCTTTTGGCAGAGACCCCCTACGACTGCGCTGGAAGCGCCAAAAGCGAAGGCTTAGGGATTGCCCTGCTCGAGCGCATCGACAACAGCGACCCCAGCGCCCTGGTTGGCCTGCCGCTGATTGAGACGGCCCGCATGCTGCGCGCAGCCGGGATTCCGATTTTGGGCAGCGTGTGATGGCGGGCCTTGGCACGCCGCGCGGGCGCTTGTTCCTGGTGCCGGCGCCGCTGGATTTCGGCTGCGACGTCGTGACCGATGTGCGCCAGACCCTGCCCGATGCCAGCCTGCGGGCCGCCGCCTCGCTAGCGCACTGGGTGTGTGAAAACGCCAAGACAGCCCGCGCCTACCTTAAACGCATCGATGCGGTCCACCCGCTGTGCGTGCCGATACAGGCGATGCAGATCATCGAACTGCCGCGCGAGGTGCACAAAAAAGGCGACCACGACGGCAGCTTTGACGCCCGCCACCTGATGACGCCCGCTCTGCAAGGACACGACATGGGGCTGCTCAGTGAGGCCGGTATGCCGGCCATTGCGGACCCGGGAAGCTCGGTCGTACGCGCCGCGCACGACCTGGAGTTGGAGGTGGTGCCGCTGGTCGGGCCCATGTCCCTGATGCTGGCACTCGCCGCCAGTGGCATGAATGGGCAGGACTTTGCGTTTGTGGGCTACATACCCAGCAGCCCTGCCGAACGGGTGGCGCGCATCCGGGCGCTGGAAGCGCAGGCGCTGGGCCGCGGACAAACCCAGTTGCTGATTGAGACCCCCTACCGCAACCCGGCGCTACTCGCCAGCTTGCTGCAAACCCTGGCACCTGAGACGCGGCTGGCCACGGCCAGCGGCCTGGGGATGCCCGGGGAAACATGCCGCAGCGCCAGTGTCAAAACCTGGCGCGCCAAAGGCTGGGAGTGCGACAAGAGCACGCCGACCGTGTTTGCCATCGGGCGCTAGGCCCGCAGGGTCAGCGCAGCGGCGCGGGATTGCGCAAGCTGGTGGCGATCGCCTGGCCCATGGATGCACCGAAGCGCTTCACGAGGCGCTCAGCCACGTTGTCGCGGTGGGTGTAATCGATCAACTCTTCGGCCTTGACCACTTCGCGCGCCACATAGTCCAGGTTGGCCAACTGGTCCGCCAGACCGAGCTGAACCGCCTGGTCACCGGTCCAGAACAATCCGCTGAACATCTCCGGCGTTTCCTTCAAGCGCTTGCCCCGCCCGGCGCGCACGACGCTAATGAATTGCTGGTGTATGGCATCCAGCATGCCCTGGGTAAACTGCTTTTGTTTGTCTGACACGGGGCTGAAGGGATCCAGAATGCCCTTGTTTTCTCCCGCCGTCATCAGCCTGCGCTCCACGCCCAGTTTTTCCATCAGACCGGTAAAACCAAAGCCGTCCATCAACACGCCTACGCTGCCCACGATGCTGGCCTTGTCCACATATATTTGATCGGCGGCTACCGCGATGTAATAGGCCGCTGAGGCGCAACTGTCTTCCACCACCGCGTAGACCGGCTTTTTATACAAGGCCTTGAGGCGGTAAATTTCATCGTTGATGATGCCGGCCTGCACCGGGCTGCCGCCGGGCGAATTGATCAACAAGACGACCGCCTGCGCGCCCTCGTCCTCAAATGCGCTGCGCATGGCAGAGACGATCGTATCGGCGCTGGCCTCCGAGTCTGAAGCGATCTCGCCTTTGATTTCCACGACCGCCGTATGCGGGCGGGTCACGTCGCTGGGTGCCGCGCCGTGGCGCAGGCCAAACCAGGTGAGGGCGACAAAGAACAACAACCAGGCCAAACGCAAGCCATTGCGCCAGCGCCGCGCCTGCCGTTGCTCGGCGATAGCCGCCATCGCGATTTTTTCGAGGGCGCTGCGCTCCCAGTTCGGATCGGCTGCGGCTGGCGCAGCGCTGCGGGGCGCAGCAGGCTCCACAGGCTCAAGGGGTTCGGTCATGGGTACGGAGAATGAAAAAGAGGGGGAAGTATGACAGTGCGCGGGCAGCGCTCAGCCGTTGTGGGTAATCCATTCGTGCAGCTGCGGCACCGATTGGGCAATGCACAAAGGCCCCCACGCGGCAAATGCATCCGGCGGATGCGCGCCATACGTCACCGCCGCGCTGGGACAGGCCGCGTTGCGCGCCAGTTCTAGGTCATGGGTGGTGTCCCCGACCATCAAAGTGCGGGCAGGCTCCACAGCCAATTCTTCAAAAATTTCATGCAGCATCTGCGGATGGGGTTTGCCACGCGTCTGGTCGGCGGTGCGGGTTGTATCGAACATGCCTTGTAAGGCCACGTTTTTCAATGCCTCGTCCAGGCCGCGACGGCTTTTGCCCGTGGCTACGGCCATCAAATAACCGCGCTCACGCAGACTGTGCAACATCTCCAATACGCCGGGAAACAGCGACAAGCTGTGCTGCTGGGCAAAGTAATGGTGGCGGTAGCGGTCGGCCAGCAGCGCATGTTTTTCGGCGGGGACGTCCGGCGCGGCGTGGGCCAAGGCTTGCATCAGACCCAGTCCAATCACGTGGGAGGCGGTCTCGGTGCTGGGCACCGTACCGCCGACATCGGCAACCGCTTGTTGGATGCAGCTGGCGATCAGGCCTGTGGAGTCCGACAGGGTTCCGTCCCAGTCAAAAGCAATCAGGTCGAAGCGGCGGGCGGGGGTTGGCGTAGTCATGGTGTGGAGTTGCTGAGGGAAACATCCTGACCACTTTCGGGCTGTGCAGCGACGGCGTCGGCGGGCGGGGGTAATGCGTGGGGAAGTTGGGCAAACAAGAATGCCATCAAATCGGCAGGTACGCCAGCCTCCAGGTGCATGGGCGCGTTACTCACCGGGTGGCGGCACTGTAGGCGCCAGGCGTGCAAAAACATGCGCTTCAAGGGAACACCCTCCGCACCGCGCGCCAAGGCCTTGTTGTGCTCAAAGTCACCATATTTGTCGTCGCCGATGAGCGGCATACCTTCGGCCGCCAGGTGCACCCGGATCTGGTGGGTACGCCCGGTTTTGATGGTGATTTCCAGCAGCGAGTACGGCCGCACGCCGGGTGCCAGGTCACGCGAAGCGGCGCGGACTTTGACCAAAGTGAGCGATGGCATGGCGTCCGGGTGGTCCGGTGCGACCACTCGCACCCGGCGCTCTCCCTCGCCTTCCAGTTCGCCCGAACCCCCGACCAAAAACTTCTGCAAGGGTTTGTCCAAGACCTTACGGTTGAGCGGCCAACGGGCACCCACCATGCCCAGATAGGTCTTGCCCGTACTGCGCTCGCGGAACTGGTTTTGCAGGTTTTTCAGCGCGCTGCGCTTCTTGGCCACCAGCAAAATGCCGCTGGTCTCGCGGTCCAGGCGGTGCACCAACTCCAGAAAGTCGGCCTGCGGCCGGGCCATGCGCAACTGCTCGATCACACCAAAGCTGATGCCTGAGCCGCCATGCACAGCCACGCCTGAGGGCTTGTTGATAACCAACAATTGTTCATCTTCAAACAGAACGGGCAGATTTTTAGCCGCGCCGGATTGGGCCGGCGTGGCCTGGGCCATAGCCTGCGCCTTGTCGGCGGCCTGCTGCGAGCGCCGCACCGGCGGCAAGCGCACCATGTCCCCGGCTTGCACCCGCGTGGCCGCCTCGGCACGCCCCTTGTTGACTCGGACTTCACCGCTGCGGATGATGCGGTAGACATGGGTTTTGGGCACGCCTTTGAGCTGCCGCATCAAAAAATTATCCAGGCGCTGGCCCGCGGATTCGGCATCCACCGTGAGCATCTGCGCCTGTGCGGGAGCGGAAAGTGGCGAGCCCCCTATAATGTGTTTCACTAGTGACGCGCAGTAAGTGGTTGATTTGTCTGGAGTTTAGTCCACACCCCACCCAACGCCCCGCTAGCAGGTTGATGCCGCCGATTGGATGCGCAGGTAAACCCGGGTGCCAGATGCACCTCGGTGACCCGCCCTCCACCCGGTTGGGCTGATGCGTTGAACCCAAGTAACGGAATACCCCCATCCCGCAGACCTTATGTGCTGCGGGCGGAATGAAACGAGATGTTTGTGTTGTTGTGCCCGATATTGTTGTCCCGGTCATCTGAGCCCGGAAAATCGCACCCCAGCGCTGGCGAAGCCTTCGCCACGACACACAAGCCTTCCCTCGTCCCACTCCACGCGCCTACGCCTTGATGCCTTTTTAGGCAACCAGGCTCTCCGGCAATTCCTCCTCGGTTCGTGCGTTAGTTCAGGCATCGTTTGCCCGTATCGGGCATGTGAGTTTGAATTGAGAAGGATGCAACCATGAAACGGATGCTGATTAACGCCACCCAGGCGGAAGAACGCCGCTTGGCGATTGTGGATGGACAGAAACTGCTCGACTACGAGATCGAGATCGAAGGGCGCGAACAGCGCAAAGGCAATATTTACAAGGCGGTGGTCACCCGCGTCGAACCCTCTCTGGAGGCCTGCTTTGTCGACTACGGCGAAGACCGCCACGGCTTTTTGCCCTTCAAGGAAATCTCCCGGCAGTACTTTAAAGAAGGGGTTGCGGTCAACCAGGCGCGCATACAGGATGTGATCCGCGAAGGCCAGGAACTGCTGGTCCAGGTGGAAAAAGAAGAGCGCGGCAATAAGGGTGCGGCGCTGACAACCTATGTCTCGCTGGCCGGTCGCTATGTGGTGCTGATGCCCAACAACCCGCGCGGCGGCGGTGTGAGCCGGCGCATTGAGGGCGAAGACCGCAGCGATTTGAAAGAAGCGCTGGACCAGCTGGAATACCCGAACGGCATGAGCATCATCGCCCGCACCGC